>JAIXVO010000824.1 GCA_027482985.1 Cyanobacteriota bacterium | reverse complement strand
TGTCAAGAACCTCGCAAGTTGTTCTGATTTAAACTAATTGTCGTCGGTTAAATCGCCGCGCAGATCTTCTGAGTCATTCAACATTTCTGGAGTCACTGCCGGGTTTTGCACAATTTCGCGCGGATTCCCTTCATAACCCCCACGCGACACCAGATTCTCGACGGCATTCACCGTGGGTTCTGGCTTGGCGGCAATATCTGACTCACTCTGATCGGGATCAGGGATGTGAATGGTCGGTTCAGTCATAATTTTGTGAGGAATACGATCGCCTTTTACCCTAAGCGATCGCCCCTGGCTCGCCCCACCTCCTGCAGACAGATGCCGAGATTGCCAGTGCGATAGGCTGAACCCAGGGGCGATCGCGAATTCTAACCCGCTCCCCTCAATTTGGTCAGCGATGACATCGTTAGGAGAAAATTAGGACATGATTGCTCCCACTGAGAAAAAAATCTACACGGCTGACGAATATCTGGATCTCGAAGTTGCATCCGACATCCGCAGCGAATATCGCAATGGCACTATTGTTCCTATGACCGGCGGCACTCCTGAACACAATGACATCGCCAGTAACTTGGTGACGGCGCTCAAGCGATCGCTCAGAGGGCGGCCTTACCGTGTTTTTATTCTTAATCAAAGATTATGGCTACCCGCTGTCAATCTCTACACCTACCCGGACATCATGGTGTTGCCCAAGCCAATTGAATTGCAAACCGGACGCAGAGATACGGTGATGAATGCCTGTTTGATTGCTGAAGTTTTATCCAAATCCACCCAAAACTACGATCGCGGGGATCAGTTTGTTGCCTATCGCACCATGCCGAACTTTCAGGAGTATGTGCTGATCGATCAAGCACTGATTCTGGTTGAACATCACGTCAAAACGGCTGCCAACCAATGGTTACTGACTGAGTGTGACGATCCAGCGGCAAGCCTGACGCTCCCTACCCTCAATGTGCAAATCTCCATTGCTGACCTCTATGAGGACATTGATTTCGTCGCGTCAAACCTGGGTGGGCTAGCCTCAGATCAGGAGGTGTAAGGGATGTGCATAAAATAACGTCCCAGAGGGCGGTATTTTATTTCCCTGCCAGCGGCTAACAGGATGACGTTCACACCTCCGAGGTATCAAACTTCCGTCGTTGCTAAGGGTTGAATACATTCCGAACGATCGCTCGTGGCTTTGTTGACGATGGCACTCACGGGGTAAGCCTGCATCGCCTCAGCGGGGTAGGGCTGCAACAACGGTAACAATGCAGCGGACTGGTTCTGATCTGGGTCGAGCCAGCGATCGTAATCTTGCGGGGCGAGGATCACGGGCATGCGATCGTGGACAGGTTGCAGGACAGGATTGGCGGCGGTCGTCAAAATCGTGCAGGTTTCTAAAATTTCCCCGGTCGTCTGGCTTTCCCAATGCTCCCACAGTCCGGCAAACCCAAACGGTTGATGCTCTTGCAGGTGAAAGTAGAAGGGTTGCTTTTGGTTGCCCTGCCGTTGCCATTCATAGAATCCGTCGGCAATCACTAAACACCGCCGATACCGTAAAGCGGTGCGAAAAGAGGGTTTCTCAGCCACGGTTTCGGCTCTGGCATTGATCATCCGACTGCCGATCGCCGGATCTTTCGCCCAACTGGGCACTAACCCCCACCGCAACACGCGCAACTGGCGATCGCCCTGCTGAGGCTGAACCACAGCACTCACCAATTGGGTGGGGGCAATGTTATAGCGCGGCGGTAGGGGCGGCACCTCATCAAGTTCAAACGCTGCCGCGATTGCTCTGGCCGAGTGGGTTTGGGTATAGCGTCCGCACATCTCAAGACCTGAAAAGATTGATTGTAGCGAGTCGCGATCGCGGTTGGGGGGGCGATCGCAAAGCACCCCGATTCAGAGGAAGATAGAAACACTTGCTGAGTTGGAAGGTGGAAACTGCAATGACGATTACGATCGCGCTCACGGCTGACCCCATTGAGACCCTTAACCTGGCTCCAGTACAAACCGTCGTGGCTCCCCTTTTGGCAAAGGATGCGATCGGCACCCTGGAGCAACAAATTCAATTTCAAGTTGACATTCCGCGCGACCCCAACGATCCACGAGAATTATCCGAAATCCCGGAGGTGCGGCTCTGGTTTGTCCGCCTGGATGCCACCTACCCCTGGTTTCCGTTTCTGCTGGACTGGAAAGCGGGCGAACTGGCACGTTATACCGCGATGCTCGTGCCCCACCAATTTCATCCCCGTGAAGGGGTGCAATTCAACCCCGAAGCCCTGGAACTTTTCGTCATGCACAAGACCTTTATTCTCGCAAATTGGCTACAGCAGCAAGGATTCGAAGGCACATCACGCCTGAAAGCGATGACTCAACTCCTGGGCTACGAATTGGAGGATGGTTTTTTTGCCCTGCTCAATGCCAACCCCACGCCAGCTGCTATCCCTCAAGAGAATCTAGGTGGTTGGGATGATGAATAGCCAAAATTGGCAACCTTGTAAAGCAATGTAACGATATTGACGGCAAAACAGCTATCTGTCTTGACAGCGAGTGAGGGGGTGGATATGCTGACATTCATACCCGGGTAGCAAGACTGAGAGTGATATGCAAGATAAGTTAAAGGAAGACAAACAAAAGGTAACCCTCTATTTGCCGCAAGACTTGCATCGGCAGTTGAAGATTAAAGCGGCAGTAGATGCAGAAACGATGACAGACATTGCCCAAAGAGCGATCGTCTTCTACTTATCTCACACCGAATTGGTTGATCAATATGGTGAAGGATATGGGCACAGTCATCAGGTTTATAGTTGTCCAGAATGTGCCACATCAGTGGTGTTTCGGGAAGGCGAGATGGTTCCTCTAAATGCTGGTTCCAGCATTTTGTTGGAGGAAAGTCTTCCGGTCGAAAAGTCTCAACCGTTAAGTGTTGATTCGCAAGGAGAAGGGGAACTCGTTCCCTGCTAAGGATGACCAGAAAAGCTGTATTGAGAGCTTCTGAGCGTTAGATTTAGCAAGGATTTTGCGAGAGCCTGAATGTCTGAGTTGTTGTAGCTGGGCGAGTGATATGCAAGAAGAACTCAACATATTGATTCAAGCTCAATATCCTCTCGTGTACTTAGTGACTTCGGAGGAAGAGCGGGCTGAGCAGACTATCGCCCTGATTGCTCAACAATCCAAGCCGCAACGGCGAGTCTTTATCTGGACCGTGACGCACGGCATCGTTGAATACGGTCAGCCGCGCAACGTCACTCAACACAATACCGTGTCTCCCGAAGCCGCGATCGAATGGGTCACTCGGCAGCGTGATCCGGCTCTATTTGTGTTCAAAGATTTGCATCCCTTTGTGGATTCTCCGGCTGTGACTCGGTGGTTACGGGACGCGATCGCCAGTTTCAAGGGGACGCAAAAAACTTTGATTATGATGTCTCCCGTTCAGCAAGTGCCCATCGAACTCGAAAAAGAGGTCGCTGTGCTGGACTACCCCATGCCAGACATGACCGAACTGAATTTGGTGCTGTCTCAGCAAATGGAGTTAGCTCGGAGTAATCGTCGGATTACCACTGAGGCTCGTGAGAAACTATTAAAAGCAGCGCTCGGCTTAACCAAAGACGAAGCGGAAAAAGTTTATCGGAAAGCTCATGTCACGGCGGGACGCTTGACCGAAGAGGAAGTCGGTGTCGTCCTTTCGGAGAAAAAGCAACTGATTCGGCGGAATGGCATTCTCGAATATATTGAAGAGGATGAAACCATTGAGTCGGTCGGTGGTTTGGAAGAACTCAAACGCTGGCTGCATCAGCGCTCGAATGCGTTCACCGAGCGGGCTCGTGAGTATGGTCTGCCTCAACCGAAAGGGATGCTGATTTTAGGTGTGCCTGGTTGCGGGAAGTCCTTGATTGCCAAAACCACTTCCCGCCTCTGGGGATTGCCGCTCCTGCGGTTGGATATGGGTCGGGTGTATGATGGCTCTATGGTGGGGCGATCGGAAGCCAATTTGAGAAATGCGCTCAAAACAGCAGAGTCAATTTCTCCCGCGATTCTATTCATTGATGAGTTGGATAAAGCCTTCGCTGGCAGTGCGGGTTCAGCGGATTCGGATGGTGGCACCTCCAGTCGGATCTTCGGTTCCTTCCTGACCTGGATGCAAGAGAAGACATCGCCCGTGTTTGTGATGGCGACTGCCAACCGAGTGGAACGGTTGCCGGGTGAGTTTCTCCGCAAAGGGCGGTTTGATGAACTCTTCTTTGTAGACTTGCCCAACACAGAGGAGCGGCAGGACATTTTCCGGATTCATCTAGCGAAGCGCAAGCGGGATATTTCCCGGTTCGATTTGGATCAACTGGCAAATGTCAGTGATGGTTTTTCGGGTGCTGAGATTGAGCAGGCATTGGTGGCCGCGATGTATGATGCCTTTGCTCAAGATCGGGAATTCACCCAACTCGATATTATCGCAGCCGTGAAAGCGACCCAACCCCTGTCGAAGACGATGAGTGAACAGGTGGCGGCTCTGCGCGATTGGGCACGCCAACGGGCACGCCC
>JAIXVO010000447.1 GCA_027482985.1 Cyanobacteriota bacterium | reverse complement strand
TGGCTGGAGCGCCTTCAGTGCCGCAATAGGTGCCAAAGTTGGTGGCGACGGGAGCACCGAGATCGGCGGCTGAGGAGTGGCGTGGATAGGCAGTGAGCAGTTCGGCTCTAGTACTCGCGGGACGGGTGAAGCCGGGAGTTTCGGCGGCGGCAGGATGGCTGTTGAAGGAAATTGCCGCGATCGCTCCACAGAACCCCCAGAGGGTCAGTTTGAGCCAGCGACGACCGAACGGAGACAAAATGCGCATGGATGAAAACAATTGACTGAGCATCATAGAGGTTGATGGTAATGAGTGAATTAGGTTCTGCCCGTAAAGGCGACAATGACCTCCTCATCCAGTTTCACAATACTCTTTTGGCGATTGGGACTCCAGAGTAGAAAAACTTACGAGGATAGGGGAGAGGTTAAAACATTCTGTTATTTCCAGCGGCGATACCAATGGACCAGCCGAGTCGGGGAGATGCCGCCGTGATAGCCCAAGAGGATCAATTGATTAATGAGCGTCGTCCGGAAAATGCCTAACCGTTGCCACCGCCGCCCAGAGGTGAGCACTCGTCCCGGCGCGATCGCCACTTTGCCCAGCCGTTGCAACTGTTGCACCAACACCAAGTCTTCCAAAATCGGCAGTTCTGGAAATCCTGACAATTGCCGAAAGGTGTGAGCTGGCAGAAACAACGCCTGGTCGCCATAGGGCAGCTGCCATAAGCGAGATCGCCAATACACCCCCCATTCCACCAGCCGTAGGCCAGGATGCTTGCCCCCAATGCTCAAATCAAATGCCCCCGCCACCACACCGGGTTGAGCTAACGTCTGGTGAATCGCCATGACAAAATCCTCCGGCAATTGGGTATCGGCATGCAGAAAGACCAAAATCTCCCCCGTCGCCCACTTTGCCCCCGCATTCATTTGCCGCGATCGCCCCGGTTCCGCCCGTACCACCGTCGCGCCCCACTGCTGCGCGATCGCCACCGACCCATCCCGACTCCCAGCATCCACCACAATCACTTCTACGTCGGGCGATCGTGGTAATCGAGCCAACGTTTCCGGTAACTGCTCCGCCTCATTCCAGATAGGTATCACGATCGAAATTTTTTCCACTTCTATCAAAAGGCAGGGAGCAGGAGGAATAGGAGGGCGGGGAAAGGAGTCAGAAGTCAGGAGTCAGGAGTCAGAAGAGAAAGCCCATGATTCCTCCCTCACCTCCCTCTCCCTCCCTCTACAACCACCGCCGCACCACGAGATAAATCAGGCGAAACAGGATTGTCACCGCGATCGCGATCAGTCCCATGCAGCCAGCGATCGCGAGAATTGTGATCAGGCCATTGCCAAGAAGCGGTACGACGGCAGCGCGGAGGGGGGGAATAAAGAGGATGAGGGTAAGGGTGAAGCCAGCCAGGATGACTAAATCGGTGCGTTCAATGATGCGGCGAGATTGCGCCAGGATCAGGACTCCCAACACCACCACCCAGAAGCTGGCACTGATGAAGGTGGTGCCCAGGACGCTGACTAGGGCGATCGCCAGTAAACCGCCTTCAAAGCCAGTAAATCCGGCTTCTAGCAGGAGTTCTGGGAGGGAGAAGGGGGCGATCGCGCGGGGCGTGCTGCTAGATGCGGGGAGGGTGGTGACGGTGGGTGCAGGGGGCGGGGTGATTCGGGGGGAGCGGCGACCGAGGCGGCGCTGGGGCGATCGCTGAATGCGAGTTAACTCCGTCAGAACGGCATCAGCGGACTGAAAGCGGGCACTGGGAGAATTTTGCAACATGCGATCGAGGACTTCTGCCAGCGCTGGATTAACAGTGGGCGCATCGTGATGCCAGCGCCAGGAATTGTTATAGGAGTCGTATAAATCGGTGGGTTGTTTGCCGGTCAGGAGCAAAATACAGGTGACGGCAAGGGCATAGAGATCACTGGAAGGATAAACTTCACTGCCATTAATTTGTTCTGGGGGCGCGTACCCTTCCGAAAAAATGCCCGTCGATTTGCCGCCCTTTGTCACTTGCCGCACGGCCCCAAAATCTAGCAGGTAAATCAGCCCATTCCGATGCCGCATAATGTTGGTGGGCTTGATGTCGCGATGAATCGCGCCCTTGTCATGGACAAATTTCAGCACCACCAGAATTTCTCGCAAGACATCCATCACGGCTTCGGAGGAAAAGATCCCGTTCTGGTTCAGTTCTTGCTCCATCGTTTGCCCGTCGATGTACTCCTGTACCAGATAGAAAAATCGATCTTGCTTGCCGGGTTGCCAGGCCGGGACAGTGAGTTCAAAAAAGGCAAACAAGTCAGGAATTTGGGGATGGGCATTACCCAGTTCATCCAGGGCTTGGGCTTCGCGTTCAAATAGCGTTTGCGCCGTTTGCAATTGGGTGGGGCTGAGATTGGCAGACGGCAAGAATTGTTTCACGACACAGTGTCGGAGGGCGGGTGTGTGGCGATCGCAGGCCAGAAAGGCCGCACCAAAACCGCCCTGACCAAGTAATTGAGCCGGCAAATAGCGATCGGCCAGAATTAGTGGCATCCCGCAGGAGGTGCAATATTTTTGCGACACAGTTTTGAGCGTTGCAGCAGCATCCAGGTCTGCAAAACAGTTGACGGGCTTGGGGCAACCCGGACGAGTGCAATAGAGATCCATGAGGGTCAGGCATCAACATCCGATGGTCAGGCATCAACATCCGGTAACACGAGGGAAGGCTGTTCCAGGCCAGTACTAAGGGTATGCAATACGTCTGAGTGACCCGCTACGGCATAATTCTGCAATTGCTCAGCGTGAGTCGCAAACTTTGGCAAAATTTCTTTACAGAAAGCTTCGGCTGCTTTGGAGCGGTAGCGATTGGGGTTAATGATAACGGCTAACATCCGCTTCACGACGACATCATTGATTTTGGCTCGATGTAAAACCCCCATTTGCAGCTCCTTCTCGATCGCCGAAATCGACACAAACGCTGCGCCTAATCCTGACTGCACCGCATTTTTAATCGCTTCAATCGAGTTCAGTTCCATCTCAATTTGCAGGCGGCGAGTTTCAATGCCACAGCGGGTCAACACCTGATCAATCACCTTACGGATGGTCGATTGGGAATCCAACACAATGAATTGCAGTTTGTACAAATCATCCTTCTGCACCACCTCTTCCTTCGCCAAGGGATGGCTCACGGGTAGAATCAGGGCTAATTCATCCTCGGCATAGGGAATAATTTCTAGGGAGTCCTGCAATTCCGGCGAAATTTCGCCCCCAATGATTGCCAGATCGATTTGCCCATTGGCCACACTCCAGGAGGTGCGACGGGTCGAGTGGACATGGAGTTGCACTGCGACATCAGGATATTTTTGGCGAAACATGCCAATCATCCGAGGCAGTAGATAGGTGCCTGTGGTTTGGCTGGCACCAATGATCAAAGTTCCCCCTTGCAAATTTTGCAAGTCTTCCAGCGCCCGACAGGTTTCTTGACAGAGGGTGAGAATTTTCTCGCCATAGTTCAGGAGCAAGTGTCCGGCTTCCGTTAGCTGAGCGCGTCTACCACCCCGGTCAAACAGGGGCACATCCAACTGGCGTTCCAGGTTTTGCACCTGTAGACTGACGGCAGGTTGCGAAACATATAAGCTGTCAGCAGCTCGTTTAAAGCTCCCCTCAGCGGCGATCGCCTTGAGAATGCGGAGTTGATCCAGAGTAAAAGGAAGATCAGACATAGCTAAACCAAAAAATGAAAGGAGCTTTGAGGACGTGTGGCGAGTCTTAAAAACTAAGCTATAACGGCAACGGACAGGTAACAAAGGGCTTCTAAAACCAAAACCCTAGCATAGAAAAACTATGAAATAATCTGTAAAGCCTTGAGGAATACAGTCAGCCATAGAATTGTGTAGAAACGTAACTAAAACGTCATGAAGCAGGAAGCGATTCAGGACTTTCTGAATTTACCAGGAATTGCGGGTGTTGCTCTCATGGACAGGCGCTCTCGTCCTTATTTTTGCGGAATCGACCAAGCTTTAAACTTCCAGCAAAAAGAAGCGTTAGCGCAGGGCATTTTGCAAGTGTTTGAAACAATTCCTGATGAATTTGAATCCTTCAAATTTCACTTTAGCGGGTATCAAGTTCATATTTATAAACTTGAGCATGAAATTATTCTGCTGGTGCTAACCCAGGAGAATTTAGTCAATGCAGACTATCTAAAGACTATTAAAAACCTAAAAGCTGTGCTTGAAGCAGATATTGGTGACGCGATCGCGACTTTTCGACTGTTGGCAGGCAACTTGAGTTTACCTGGCGTATCCAGCACTCGCCGGACACCTACTGCGGTGCCATCCATGCCGACGACAAATGGTGTTCAGGGAAAGCTACCTAGCGCCATACCCAGCGAGACCGCGCCTACCCTCACAACCGTCCCCCCGCCATCTGCTCCCCCGCCTGCCTCTCTTAGTCTGGAGGAAGCGATCGCCGCTTTGAATAGCCTCAGCAAGTTCACCACCCAATACCTGGGAACCCATGTAATTGCGAACTACTGGAAATCGACTCGGCCCCAACCCGATCAATTCAATCAACTTCAAATCGATCGCACCGCCCAATTCAGCCTCGTCAACGCCACTCCCCAACAACTCCAAACCCCCCTCACCCCCGACCAACAAACCTGGCTCCAAACCTGGGTCGCCCAATTCATCAAACGCTGCGCCCAGGTGATTCGGGATTTTCCAGCCCTGATTCAACAAAAAGCCCTCACGGATGCACAAAAAAAATTGCTTTTGGGATAAATGATGGAGAGGAGGGAGGAGACGAAGACAGAAGTCAGAAGTCAGGCGGAAGGGAAAGGACGGTGAGGGAGTGACCGTTGTCAACATTCCGCCAATCCCCAACCCCCAACCCCTACTCCCCAACCCCTACTCCCCAACCCCCAACTGAGGTTCCTATGGTGAAAATCGTGCGACTGGAGCCGATCGCGCAAGAAACGGCGATCGAGACTAACGGCAATTTATTATCCGTTCTACTGAATAAAGATTTGGATGTCCTGAAGGAATGTGGCGGAAGGGGCATGTGTGCCACCTGTCACATTTACGTGCAAGATGGAATGGAGTCGCTGTCGCCCATCAATCGGCGGGAACAGCGCACCCTAGAAGTAATTACGACTTGTAAACCCAATTCTCGGCTAGCCTGTCAGGCGCGGGTGCTTCAAAATGGGGTGACGGTGGAATTGCCACCGGGGATGTATATCAACTCG
Source organism: Cyanobacteriota bacterium (assembly GCA_027482985.1). Taxonomy (GTDB): domain Bacteria; phylum Cyanobacteriota; class Cyanobacteriia; order Leptolyngbyales; family Leptolyngbyaceae; genus JSC-12. Next base: position 7,857 of record JAIXVO010000447.1, on the reverse strand, counting down.
ATCAAAGATATCGAAGCTTTGATTGGGCGAAGGGCGGAGCAAGATTTACTGCATCCCCTCACTGGTCAGGTGCTGGTGGAAGCAGGTAAACTAATCACCCGGTCGATGATGAAACAAATTGAAGATACAACGAGTTTTAATGCGGGACAATATTTCTCTCAGTCCAGTGAACATTAAGGGTCGTGCATGTTAAGCCACCTCCAGCGGTTGGGGATTGAAACAGATGGACGATACGCGACGGATGCCGAACTGTCGATATTTGTGCAATATGCCCGTTCGTTTGCCGTCCGAGCGACCACCTATCGCCAACTGCAAGCGTTGGAGCGGGAGATCGTCGAGCAGGTTTATGCCCACATGCAATCGCGATCGCCGGAGTTATTCTTTCGGGGACAGGAAGATGTTAGTGCCAAGTGGCGACGGGATACGATCCGGGTGTTGCGGTATACCGCGATCGCGATGTTGTTGAACGATCCTGATTCGTTACGAGAACGGTTGTTATTTTGGATGCGGACGGTGATGAAAGCCTTCGGTGCCGAACAAAGCTGTGATGTCACGTATCGCGTTATGCAGGAAGTGGTGAAACAGAAACTACCCGCGGCTCAAGCCGATCTGGTCTGTCCCATTTTGGAGTTGAATCGCCAAGTCCTGGGGCAAGTCTAAGCAGGACAATAGTTGTAAGGGGTATCTCTTGCCGGAAAGATTCCGAGTTGGTGGAATCATACGGCATGATGAAGACAGATAATCATTGAGTTAAAGCACAGGCTATTCACGCAATCATGGCTACTCCCCTTACCGGTGCCCAAATTCGGCAAACGTTTTTAGACTTTTTTGCCAGCAAAGGACATCAAATTTTGCCCAGTGCCTCGTTAGTGCCGGAAGACCCCACGGTACTCCTGACGATCGCCGGGATGCTGCCCTTTAAGCCGATTTTCTTGGGCCAACGGACAGCGGAGTTTCCCCGGGCGACGACCTCGCAAAAATGTATTCGCACGAATGACATCGAGAATGTGGGACGCACGGCGCGTCACCATACCTTTTTCGAGATGTTAGGGAATTTCAGCTTTGGGGATTATTTCAAGTCGCAGGCGATCGCTTGGGCGTGGGAACTGTCCACTCAAGTTTACAGATTGCCGCCGGAAAGAGTGGTCGTCAGCGTGTTTGAGGAAGACGACGAAGCCTTTGTCATCTGGCGGGATGAAATCGGCATTCCGGCTCATCGGATTCAACGCATGGGAGCCGATGATAACTTCTGGGTGTCGGGTCCCACTGGTCCTTGTGGCCCCTGTTCCGAGTTGTACTACGACTTTAAGCCAGAGTTGGGGGATGCGGCGATCGATCTGGAAGACGACAGTCGCTTCATTGAGTTCTATAACCTGGTGTTCATGCAGTACAACCGGGATGTGGAGGGTAATCTGACCCCACTTCAGAATCAAAATATTGACACGGGCATGGGCTTGGAGCGAATGGCGCAAATTCTCCAGCAAGTACCCAACAACTACGAAACCGATTTAATCTTCCCCATTGTCCAAACCGCTGCCGAGATCGCCGGGATTGACTATGCTCAGGCAGAGCCCGCCACCCAAATTGCCCTGAAAGTCATTGGGGATCACATCCGGGCGGTGGTGCATATGTTGACTGATGGCATTACCGTTTCCAATGAGGGGCGGGGCTATGTGCTGCGACGCTTGATCCGGCGGGTGATTCGTTACGGGCGACTGTTGGGCATCAACAAGGAATTTACGCCGCTGGTGGCCGAAACCGCGATCGCTCTATCCGAAGTGGCTTACCCCAATGTCCGCCAGATGGAACTCACGATTAAACTGGCGCTCCAGCGGGAAGAAGTGCGCTTCTTGAAGACGCTGGAATTTGGGGAAGGGGAACTGACAGCACTGATGCAACAAATTGGCGAAGGCGGTCAAATTCCCGGTGACAGTGCCTTCAAGCTGTATGACACCTACGGCTTCCCGGTGGAACTGACCGAAGAAATCGCTGCTGAACAAGGGCTGACGGTGGACATGGCAGGCTTTCAGGCGGAGATGGAGAAACAGCGCCAGCGATCGCGGGATGCGGTGGAAACGATCGATTTGACCGTTCAGAGCGCCATCAACCAACTGGCGGATCACCTGCATGAAACCGAGTTTTTAGGCTATACCCAAGCTGCTACCGATGCGGAAGTGCAGGCGCTGATGGTGAGCGGCAAAACGGTGCCGATGGCAGAAGCCGGAACCGAAGTGCAAGTGATCCTCGACCAAACGCCCTTCTACGCCGAATCGGGAGGGCAAGTGGGCGATCGCGGCTATCTCTCTGGGGAGAATGTCGTGGTGCGGGTGACGGATGTCCAGAAGGAGTCCGGCTTTTTCATCCACTATGGGCGGATCGAGCGGGGCACCCTGCATGTTGCCGATGTCGTCCAGGCCCAAATTGATTTGGCCTGTCGGCGGCGAGCCCAGGCCAACCATACGGCGACTCATTTGCTGCAATCGGCACTAAAGCAAATTGTCGATGACTCCATTTCTCAGGCGGGTTCGCTGGTGGCCTTCGATCGCCTGCGGTTCGATTTCCACTGTCCCCGCGCCCTCACCCCGGATGAATTGCAACAGGTGGAAGACCAGATCAACACCTGGATCGCCGAAGCCCATGTCGCGCAAATCTCCGTCCTGCCCCTCGCAGAAGCTAAAGCGCGGGGGGCGATCGCGATGTTTGGTGAGAAGTACGGCAACGAAGTGCGGGTACTGGATTTACCTGGCGTTTCGATGGAATTGTGTGGCGGCACCCATGTCAGCAATACTGCCGAAATTGGGTTATTCAAAATCGTCTCCGAAACGGGGGTCGCGGCTGGCATTCGCCGGATTGAAGGAATTGCGGGTCCTGCGGTGCTGGAATACCTGAATACACGGGATGAGGTGGTCAAGGATTTGAGCGATCGCTTTAAGGTGAAGCCGGAAGAGATTCCCGAGCGGATCACGACGCTCCAGAATGAACTGAAAGCGACTCAGAAGCAACTGGAAGCCGCGAAAGCTCAACTCGCCTTAGCGAAAGCCGATAGTCTGTTGGCGACGGCGGAGGTGATCGGGACTTTCCGCTTCATCGTGGCGCAACTGGATGGTGTCGATGCGGAATCGCTCAAAACCGCCGCCGAACAACTCCAGCAAAAATTAGCGCAGGGTGCCGTCGTCTTAGGGTCAGCCTCCGAACCTGGCAAGGTCACACTCGTTGCCGCCTTCAGCCCCGAAGTGATGAAAAAAGGCTTGAATGCCGGGAAATTTGTGGGCGCGATCGCTAAAATTTGTGGTGGCGGCGGCGGTGGTCGTCCCAACCTGGCGCAAGCAGGCGGACGCGATGAAAGCAAGTTACCAGAAGCCCTTGATGCCGCTAAAACCCAACTCCAACAGGAACTTGCTTAATTCACCTTAGCTGACAGGTGTTGATCGACAAATTGCTGAATGGCTTTGAGATAAGAATCCTCGCCAGGACGGTAGATTTTTACGTGTTCTGCCCCCGGAATCAGGTGTAATTGTTTGGGTGGGGATGCCGCTTGATACAGTTGTTGACTCATGGCGACGGGTACCGTGCGATCCGCAGTCCCGTGGATGAATAAGATGGGCGATCGCACCTGGGACACCTTCGAGAGCGAGTCAAACCGCTGGGTTAACAACCAATTGATGGGAAACAGCCTCAGCAGCGGACGGTGCTGGGCGATCGCGGCCATTGAGGTAAAGGAACTCTGGATGATCACCCCGGCAATCTGCGGATGTTGGGTGGCGAGCTGGATCGCGATCGCGCCCCCCAGAGATTCGCCATACAGCACAATCTGGCGGGGCGGCACCTGGCGCACTTGGGTTAGGTAATTCCAGGCCAGATTGCTGTCTTCATACAGTTGGGCTTCACTCGGAAAATCTCCCTGACTTTGACCATAGCCCCGGTAATCCACCACCATCACGGCAAAACCAAGTTGCCGTAGCCCTTCAATGCGCGCTAGAAAGTAACTGCGATTGCCGCCTGCCCCACAGAAAAAGAGCACTGTTTTGGGCGATTTCAGCACTTTTGCTGGCTCCTGCGGCAAGGTCACGATCGCCTCTGCGCCGGGGCCTGGAATCCACCACCCTCGCAACTGATCAGCTGAATGCGGCACTGGAATGGTAATTTCCTGGTACGGCAGCTTGAATCCTGGATCAGCAGGGGAGTGCAGCAATGTCGATTTGGGGTGAAATATCAACTGTCGCTGAAAAGCCCAAAGCCAGCCACAGGTCAAGCCATAGGCGATCGCTAACCCGATCAGCCCCCTCCGACTCCAGCGCCACACTTGCGATCGCATCCCTGCCGCTCCTCATCCATTGCGTAGGGATACAATCAGAAATCGCATTTTTCGAAGGCGGTCAACGAATTTTGCAGCTGGCTCGTCAGAAATCGGTTGCTTACTGGGTGCGATCGGGAAGTAAGCGATTCACCATTTCAACTAATTGGTTCACAGTTCGGCTTTGCTCCGCAACAATCGCAGCGTTTTGAGCGGCAATTTCAGCGTTTTGAGCAGCCATTCGTTCCGATCGCTCCACCACCTGAGTTAGTCGGTCAATGGAAACAGCCAGCGTCGCGACTTGATCGATCAACATCTGGGCACTGGTGCTTAAAGCCTTGACATCTTGCTTGATTTCCAACAAATCAGACATCGACTGAATCCCTGTCGCTCAGCAGGTTATTGGACTTTATATCATACTGTCTGGATGCAGCATCAATTTTTATTTGCCAGAAAAATAGATACTCACGGCTGTATCCCTTATAGATAACCGTGTTCAGCCAGAAAGGTGGGAGTGAGTTGATCGATCGCCGGGAAGTTAGCGCGATCGCTGCCCTCGGTGATGCCGTGGCGCAAAAACTTCTCGACGTATTTGCCTAAAATGTCACCCTCCAAATTCACGGGGCTACCGGGTTGCAGGTATTGTAGGTTCGTTTCCTGGTAGGAGTGGGGAATCACGGCAACGGTGAAGTGAGTGCCAGCGGGATTGCACTGGGCAACCGTGAGACTGATCCCATTCACGGCAATACTTCCCTTCGAGAGAATATAGCGGGCGACGGGAGCCGGGGCAGTAAAGGAGAGTTCCCAAGAAGTCGCGGTTTCCACGGCGGATTCTAACTGCCCAATGCCATCCACGTGTCCCGTGACAAAGTGGCCGCCGAGCTTACTCCCTACCCGCAGCGAGGTTTCCAGATTGACGATTGCATGATTGGCATGACGCAGGGTGGAGCGATCGCGAGTTTCTGGTGAGATCACCGCCACAAACCCCTGAGGCAAAATCTCGACCACCGTCAGACACACCCCATCCACCGCGACGCTATCACCCAGCGCCAATCCGGGCACAATAGAGTGAACGCTGCTGGGGTGACAAGTCACCTGCACGCGATCGAGCGCCAGTAGTTGTAATGTACCAATCCCTTGAATGAGTCCAGTAAACATAAAATTCCGTGATTCTAGCGATTGACGAATGGGCGCAACACCTCTGTTCTGTTCTCGTAAACCCCCATTGGCTGTAGCCCCCAGAAGGTCACCTGAGATTACCAAATTTGAATAATGATCATCTAGGATTAGGGGATAGATAAAGGCATACTGGATGTCAGGTGATTGATCACTAATATGGTTCGCATGATTTTTGCAGGTGTGCTGGTGTACCAATTGTGACAAACTACGCTTTACTTGTGGTTTAAGGTTCCCTTGCGTCAGGTGTTCTAGAGGCTAAAACGATGATTGAGATGAAAGTCGCTGGAATTGCATTGGATGCGGTCACCCGCAGCCCCATTGTGTTGCTGAGAGATTTCACTGAGCGGCGCGCGCTTCCCATCTATATCGGGAATGATCAGGCGAAAGCGATCATCAACGCGATTGAAAATCAGGCACCTCCGCGACCGCTGACCCATGATCTGCTGGCCAACATGCTGGAAGCCTGGGACATGACCCTGGAGCGCGTCGTCATTCACTCGCTGCAAGATAACACCTTCTATGCGTCGCTGGTGGTGGTGCAGGGAGAGGCGAAAAAAGAAATTGATGCCCGTCCCAGTGATGCGATCGCCCTGGCCCTCCGCACCAATAGCCCCATTTGGGTGGTCGAAGAAGTGATCGCTGATGCCTCCATTCCCGTCGATCGCGATGCCGATGAAGCCGAACGCCAAGCCTTTCGCGATTTTATTTCTAACTTGCGCCCCGAAGATTTCTCCCAACGCGGCAAATTTAGCAACGAAGAAGCGCAATAACCCGCACCAATTCATCCGGATCGGCACAACTAGCACTTGCAGAATAGACGAGAGCGACTATCATGACAAGTCGTCCTGGCTGCGAGTTCCGACCCCATGAACCGATTCCGACGCTATCTGCCTTTGCTGGCCTGCCTCACCTGCTGGCTGACGCTCCTGGGTGCCCCCTGGATGCCGCCCCTCACCAGCGTTCAGGCCCAGGCAAGACCCGAAATTCGCGGCGTGTGGCTGACGAGTAACGATATGGACACCCTGCGCGATCGCGTCAAAGTGCAGGCCGCTGTCACCCAACTTCGCCAGCTCAACTTCAACACCCTCTATCCCGTCGTCTGGAATGCGGGTTATACGTTTTACCCCAGCCAGGTCGCCAAACAGCAGGGCATTCAAGAATTTACCTACACTGGCACCGCTGGACAAGATATTCTCGCTGACCTGACCACCCAAGCCCATGCCCAAAATTTGCTCGTCGTGCCCTGGTTTGAGTTTGGCTTCATGGCTCCCCCCAGTTCCGAACTGGCAACCCAGCATCCCGACTGGTTGACGCAAAAACGGAATGGTGAACAAACCTCCATCAGTGCTGCCGGGGAAGTGGTGTGGTTGAATCCGTTCCATCCCGAAGTGCAAAAATTTATCACGAACCTGGTGCTGGAAATTGTCACCCAATACGACGCAGACGGCATCCAGTTTGATGACCACATGAGTTTGCCCAGTGAGTTTGGCTACGATCGCTACACGGTGGCCCTGTATCAGCGAGAAACGAAAAAAGCCCCACCCGCGAATTCGCAAGATCCGGCCTGGTTGAAGTGGCGGGCTGACAAAATCACGGCCTTCATGAACCGCCTGCATCAAGCCGTCAGTGCCCGCAAACCCAAAGCCATTTTTTCGATCTCGCCCAACTATTACGACTTCGCCTACAAACTCCAACTGCAAGACTGGCTGACCTGGGTGCGCCGTAACATTGCCGACGAACTGATCGTGCAGGTTTATCGCCCCGACCTGCAAAGCTTTCTGCCCCAATTGTCCCGCCCCGAAATTCAGGAATCCCAAAAGAAAATTCCCACTGGTATCGGCATCATGACCGGATTACGCACCAAACCTGCTCCCATGTGGCTGGTACAAGCCCAGGTGCAGGCAGCCCAGGAACGTGGCTTAGGAGTCGCCTTCTTTTACTATGAAAGTCTGTGGGAACAGACCGCTGAATCTCCTACACAACGTAAAGCGGGCTTCCAGGCGCTCTTTCCCACCCCCGCCCCGCGATCGCAATAGCAGGTTTCCGGTCAGAACTACCCACACGGGCACTGTAGTTCACTCCTGCCAGTTTTTAGAGTGGATGCAGTCAACTGAAGGAAGTTACCGATATGACAGGTCTTATCGTTGGGATGCAAAAAACGGTCATCAAAACCGCACCCGTGGAAGATAGCAGAACCCTCCCGGCTAACAGCAAATTTGATTTCCTGCGGGGACAAACCCTGGAAGTCCGGTGGGCCGAGTTTGATCGCGCCACCAACCATGTGCGGTTTGCCTTAGTCACCAGCCGCAATGGGGTCTCGGTGTGGTATGGCTACGCCCCCGATATCCGCTTTGTTGCCGATCGTCGCTTTGGCATGGCTGAAC
>JAIXVO010000557.1 GCA_027482985.1 Cyanobacteriota bacterium | reverse complement strand
GGTATGGCTTATGGATAGTACCACTGCGCTTGAGACCAAGCTTGCAATCACAGCAGCTTGACCATCTCGCGAACTGTCTACTATCTGCTCCAGGAAAAGTGCTCGCCTGATCAGGGCGATCGCGGGTGCTGTCAGCCTGCCAGTTCCGCCTGACTCCGAGTTTCCAGTCAGGACTAGAACTGCACAGAATCACAGCCGCGATCGCGGATCGGTAGCCACCTGGAAAACTGCCATAGGGTTGCGGGGATTGCCCGAAACAGCCACTTTTGGACGTGAAGATACCGATGTCAGTCAATCACCCACTCACTAGGCAAGTGCGACCAGCGAGTTCACTGCCCCTTGCCTGCCTTAAAGATCCCAGTATCCGTGCACTACCAAATTATGAATATTGAGCCTCTAACCACCCACTCTGGAGCGGTTTCCACCCTCCCCGCAGCACCCAGTTCCGCGATCGCGCAAACCTCCCGATCAAAACGTCACGCTCGGTTGGAACCCCAGCGTTTATCTCCGAGTGCCAGCGATTCCGGCTGCCTAGAGCAACCCGCACTAGTGCAGATGTTAACCCAGGAGTTAAAGGCTGAAATCAAAAATTTAAATGGAAATGCTGAACTGCTTGCCAGTCGCATTGCGGCAGAAGTCGATCGCGTTTGTACCAAAAGTGGCCGGATTCAAGCCTCTGGGCAGGCGCAATCGTGGCAATTATCGCTGGCTCGGCATCGCCTCCAAAAATGCCTGCATTACTATCAGTTAGGCTCCCGGCGGGGGCGGGTCGAACTGCACAGTACGCTGGGTTCTATGGTCTATCGCTATGTGGCACCCGCCCGGATGCAGTTGGGATTTCAAGCTCGGTACAACCTGATTGAAGACTTTCTACAGAATTTTTATGGCGAATCCTTGAAGGCATTTCGGCGAGAAAACGAACTGGCAGAAACCTACACGCCTACCACCCGCTTAGAGTTAGCAGAATATATGGCCTTCACGGAGCAGTATGCGAAGCGTCGGATTTCCCTCCCTGGGGGGCAAACCCAACAGCTGATTGTGCTGCGATCACAACGGTTTGGGCAGCGGCAACCGCTCGAAGTATCGGTGGATATTGAACAGGCGTTAGAGTCGCCACGGGGTGAAGAAGCAGAACAGCATAATCGCGCCCCCATTGTGCAACAACTGCGAGAACAGATGATCACCGATATGGTGGATGCCTCCGAAGCGGTGTTACGCGATCGCGTCATTGCTGAACTGATTCAATACCTGGAAGCCGAAGATCAGCAGGACTGTATTGACTACTTAATCCTCAAGCTTAAGGATCTGTCCGCTCCGGAGATCGATGACATCTTGGGTCTCACCCCCCGACAACGGGATTACCTCCAACAGCGCTTTAAGTATCACGTCGAAAAATTCACCCTGGCATCCTCCAACTGGCGCTTAGTGCATCAATGGCTGGGAGCAGATTTAGACCAGCACTTGGGCCTCTCTACCCCGCAATGGGAAATCTTCTACCAACACCTCACTGACGAGCAACGGCGCATGCTGGAACTCAAGCAATCCCACTTCGATGATCCTGAAATCGCTCGCCAACTGAAGCTTACAGCTAAACAGCTACAAAAACGCTGGGGGCATCTCTTGGATTTAGCGCGGCAAATTCGCAACCAGGGATAACAGTCGAGTATCGGAGTCAGGAGTCAGAAGCCACAAGAGGAGCTAGAGACGTGCCGCTGGTACGTCTCTATTCATATGTGCTCCCCCAAATTACCGAGAGCAATAGGATGCTGTTCCGATGATTACACGGTCGCCATTCAAAATTGGTGTTATTTATAATACGTCTACTGAGTTCGAGATCACCGTTTTTACACTAATCAAAAATCAATTTAATACCGTTTTACTTAGTTGTAAATAGGAATTGACAGTAGTTCTCCATCCATCATTCAAGCATGCATTTGTATTGTTTATTACCGCTCATTGATGAGAGTAACCAACCATCCCATCCAGTGACCCCATCCTTATCCCGCTGATACGGTGGGTCAATCATCGCTTAAACTAAAAGAGTTCATGAATATAAACGGAGAATGAACTCCACCTTTAAAGCAGAGATTTACTCAACTAATTGACTGAAAACCATTTTTTGATTCGGGTGAACGTCCATGCCTTTGCTTACTGCTGAGTGGAATCCCCCCTCTTATTTCGAGAACTCAGCCATGCCATATATCAATGATGTTGTTGGAGCAGCAATTTTTGACCTTAATGGTCTGCCCAAAGAATATTTCACGACATCCGACAATGAGAGTATGGGCTGGTTACAAACTATTTTTCAAGCGCTGGGATTGCGATCGCTGCTGATGTCCTCCCTGCAACTCGAAACCTTTCATCATGCGGTGATTGAGGGATCTGACTACTACGCCGTCATCGTCAAACAACGCACCGTCTACACTGCCCTGCTGCTCAAGCAAACAGAAGCCGTTTCCCTTGATCTGATCCAGTGGGCACAGACCTTCGATGCGGAAGTCCTCCGCACCAATCCTCGCTTTCAAGCCGCGTAAGCAACTGCCGCCCACTCAAATGGCTCCGTAATTGTTAACGAATTCTAGGTTTTGGCCGGAATGGATAAAGCGTTTCCAAATGGGCTGGAGATCTCACTTCAAGGACATTACAGTGGAGACTGGCTACACGCTGACTCAATCCTGACTCTCCATGCATGGTTATGGCACTAGAAACGATTAACATTGATGGTCGTGCTTTCGTTCGCGCTGATCAACTGCCAATCACCGAATGGCCTTGTGTCATTGCCGAGCGGCCCCAACCGACCCTGACGCTGAAAGACGATGATCTCTTTTTGTTGACCGACACTTTAGGCAACATTTTAGGCAGTTGTATCGGCGACGATCGCAATGCCAGTATGGGCTTGTTCTGCAATGACACCCGCTATCTCAGTCGTCTAGAGTTACAAATTAACGGGCGATCGCCCATCCTCCTCAGCAGCACCGCCGACAAAGGCTTCGTGCTCTCGGTGCTGTGTACCAATCCTCATTTAGACGACAGTATTCGCGCTGAAACCATTGGCATCAAGCGAGAACTCGTACTCAATGGGGGACTGTTTGAGGCGATCGAGGTGGCTAATTACAGCACCCATCCCGTGCAATTTGAAATTAGCGTCAGCTTTGATGCCGATTTCGTCGATCTCTTTCAAATTCGGGGCTTTAATCGTGCTCACCAAGGCACCTTGTTGCGCCAATTGCCCCTCACCCCAGAACTGGCAGTTGGAGAAAACCCGGAATGGACTGGTAAACTCCCAGCAGAAACCGCAGCAGACCCCGCCGAGTTAGATCTCAAGTCCCCCGACCTGACAGCGATCGCGCCACCTCAACCGCCGACAGAATTTAGCTTGGCCTATCAAGGACTCGATGGCTCCGTGTTAGAAAGTCGAATTACCTTTGTCGATCGCCGCCCAGATGTACTTCAAGGTCATACCGCCATCTGGCAACTGACGCTCCAACCTCATGAGACCCTGATCCTGGGCTATCGCCTGCAAATGCTGATCAGTGGGCGACCTGCTTCCACCGTCAATGCCCCGATGACCTTATCCCAGGCCAAAGCAGCGGAACTGATGGAGGAACAAACCTGGCGGCAACAGGTGACGCAAATCCGGTCTGACAAAAACACCTTTAATCAAATTGTGGAACGAGCCGAGCAGGATGTTTACTTACTGCGGCAATCTTTCAGCAAAGGCAAAGCCCTGTCTGCCGGGGTGCCCTGGTTTTCCACCTTGTTTGGCCGCGATTCGATCATTGCCGCCTCCCAAACTTTGATGCTCGACCCCCAAATTGCCCGCGAGACGCTGAAAATATTGGCGTACTACCAGGGTAAGGAAAGCGACGAGTGGCGGGATGAACAACCCGGCAAAATTTTGCATGAGATCCGGTTTGGGGAGATGGCGCGTTGCCAAGAGATTCCCCACACGCCCTACTACGGCACCGTGGATGCCACCCCCCTGTGGCTCATGCTCTATGCCGAGTATTTCGCCTGGACGGGCGATCGCGAAACCCTGGATCACCTCTGGGGTAATGCTTTGGCGGCGATGGACTGGATCGATCGCTCGATGCAGGAAACCAGCTACCTGAGTTATTTCCGCAAGTCGAAGCGGGGGTTGGACAACCAGGGCTGGAAAGATTCTGGCGATTGTATTGTGAATCGCAAAGGGCAACTGGCGCAGGGGGCGATCGCGTTGTGTGAAGTCCAGGGCTATGTCTATGCCGCGAAGTTGCGACTGGCCCAAATAAAAAAAAAAAAAAAACGGATT
>JAIXVO010000786.1 GCA_027482985.1 Cyanobacteriota bacterium | reverse complement strand
CCCCCTGGCTTGTCTCTGGTGCAATTCTCGGACTGAATCTGGTGATCCATGCACCTTTGTTTGTTCTGGGTGCAACGATTGCGGCGCTCACCATTCGGATCGTTAAAGGCATCATTAAGTCGAGTCCGCTTTGTCAAAAAATCTGGACAACCTTACTGCAAAAAGCAGGAATTCCCGAACACAAACTTCCCTGGCTTTCAACCTGCTTTGCCAGTGGTGCATGGCTGTCGGCAATGGCTCCCAGTCAAGCTCTGTTTTTCAGCGCAGCAGAACAATACGTGCAGCAGATTTTTGCCGTTAACGGTGTGCAGGGAGTAGATACCTTTATTCCACTGATCTTTGGAACCCTGAGAGTCATCTTCTGTATTTACATCGGAATCGCTCTAGTCCGCGTCATTAATGCGTTTAGAAACGATGAAGATTGGACGACGGCGGCTCGTGTTCCTTTAATTGTGGTGCTTTGTATCGTCATTGGAGATGCTTTAACTACACTGATCACATCACCTTAATCGCTACATTGTTATTGTCTTCTATCCATTTAGTAACGGTGATGTAAAACGTTCAGAGGCTTGTCTTAAAAATTTATTTGAATGTCTCAAATAAATTTATTAAGCATCTCAAGTTAGTCTCTTATAACTATTTTAAAAACTCACCGTTACTATTTCTCTGGCTCAATCAAACATGGCAAACGAACACGATAAAGATGAGTTTGTTCCAGTTAACCAGATTCTAAACGCCAAGCCCCGTTTAGGTCCCATCCCCGGCGAACAAGTTGTTGCCTGGATTGGCATTATTGTGGTTTCTTACCTGATTTGTCAGGGACTTTTGGGCTTGCCCTGGATCGCAACGTGCTTGATTGCAGCATGGGGGATGGGAACCTGGTGGGCATTGACAGGCGATGAAAGCTGGCGATTTTTGAGTAAGTTTCATGGGGTGCCGCGCTGGACATTGGGCAATCAACCTTACACCAGTCTTTTGGAAAAACGCTCAGCGAAACGAAGCCACAAACCCAGTCGCAAGCGGAGAAAACGATGAAACCCAAATTAGGTAAAAAACGAGTGACCCTGCTGGAACGGGGCCAACAGAAGAAAACAGTTACCCAATCTGCCTTTGAAGACTTCAATTCTCTGGCTGGCTTTGCTCAGTTGGAGTTGAAGGGGCGCAGTGTTGGGACTGCCGTTTTGCAGAAAAGCAGGAACCGCTATCAGTTCGTGTTTGGCTTTGTCAGCAGTGGCATTCATGACACCTTGCGCTCTGAACAAATCAAACCAACGTTAAGCAAGCTGGAATCTGCTCTTAAAGAACTGCCTTCAGGGGGGCATCTCACCCTGCATTTGCAGTCATTTCGGGAGGATAGCGATCGCCAGTCAGAACTCAATCAATTACTCACGAAAGCTCCTTCTCCTGAATTACGGCTGCTCTTGATGAGTGAAAAGACCAGGGCACAGGAACTCAAAAATGCAGGTATTCGTAAGCCTAAGCAGTTACACCTCTATGCCACCTATACCATTGAACCCAACCAGAAAACCTCCAACGATGCCGACTGGATTGAAAAATCTCTGGCAAAGATAGTGGAATTTTGGGAGGTGTTCAAAGGCAAAGGCGATGAAGTTGCTGAACAACGCCTGGAAGATACCTTGCAACGAGTCCTGACCGAAGGATACTTACGGTGGGAGCAACTGCTCAACATCAAAATGGGTTTGGATGTCAAACCGATGGATGTGACGCAATTGTGGAAACAAATTTGGAACCGTTTTAACCTGTCACCTGCACCAGACGTACCGCAATACCTGCTCCTCAACCAGCAGGGACTATCGGAGGTCGTCAACAACGACCTGCATCCCGCAACGATGTTGATTCAAGGAGAACATGGACATACCACCGTTCCCAAAGCTGATCGCCAGTGGATTAAGGTCAAAGGCAAATATGTGGGGGCGTTGACCTTTACGGCTAAACCTGGCGGTTTCCTCAATATGCAAGATCAACTGCGATTTTTGTGGAATGTTCTCTGCCGCCCCCAGGTGTTTGACACTGAGGTTTTCTGCCAGGTCGCCAGCACCAATGCCAGCTTAGTCAAAGTGAATATGCAACGCCTGATTAAGCAGAATAATGTGGCTTCCCAACTGGCAGAACGCAAATCCAGCATTGACGTGGCAGCGCACATCAAAACGCAGCGATCGGTTCAGGCACAGGCAAAACTTTATGAGGGAGCGATGCCCGTGCAGGTGGCAACCGTATTTCTGGTGCATCGAGATACCGCTGCTCAGTTGGATGAAGCCTGTACATTGCTCTCTGAGTGCTTCCAACTTCCCGCCAAAGTGGTACGGGAAACCGAGATTGCGTGGCAGATCTGGCTACAAAGCTTGCCCTGTTCCTGGGAAAAACTCCTGGGTTCGCCCTTTAAGCGGCAAATGACCTACCTCTCCCATGAGGCACCAGGGCTGATGTCACTAACCATGACCAAACCTGGCGATCGCTCTGGTCTTGAACTGATTGCCGATGAAGGCGGAACCCCGGTGCGAGTAGACTTCATTCACGACCACCGGAACATCGCCTGCTACGGCACCACTCGTTCTGGTAAATCAGTCATCCTCTCCGGCGCACTCAGTCGATTTCTCTCAGAAGGTTATCCCGTTGTAGCCCTGGATTATCCTAAACCCGATGGAACTTCAACCTTTTCAGACTACGCGGAATTCCTTAAACCAAAAGCAGCGTACTTCGACATTGGTAAGGAAAGCAATAACTTAATGGAGTTGCCCGATCTGCGGCATCTCAACCTCAGCGAGGAAAAGCGGCTGGAACGCTTTGATGACTACAAGGCTTTTCTGGAGGGAGCCTTGGTCACAATGGTTCTGCCCTCTGCCCAACAAGATCCTTTGCTGGAGCAGACCGTGCGATCGCTCATTGGTCGTGCCTTGACCAACTTCTTCAGTGATCCAGGCATTACAGCGCGGTACGAGGCAGCGCATGAAGCAGGATTTGGCTCCCTTCCCTGGAAGCAAATGCCCACACTGTTTGACTTCATGACCTTCTGCACCGTTGAAAAACTGGGCATTGAGGATGACATCGGCTCGATTCGCAGTGCCCAAACGCAGATTATGCTGCAACTGGATTACTGGCTCAACTCGTCACGGATTGGCAAAGCGATCGGGCATCCGTCCTCATTTCCAACCGATGCTCAATTACTGGTGTTTGCTCTGCGAAACCTCAGTAACGAGAACGAAGCCGCGATTCTATCGCTGTCTGCCTATTCTGCGGCATTGCGTCGCGCTCTAGAATCGCCCAAGTCAATCTTCTTCATTGATGAATCGCCCATTCTGTTTGCCTTCAACACGATCGCTCGTTTGATCGGACGACTGTGTGCCAATGGTGCGAAATCTGGAATTCGGGTATTTCTCTCCGCGCAAGACCCGGACACCATTATGAATTCGGTGGCAGGACAACAGATTATGCAGAATATGAACACCCGCTTGATTGGGCGAATTCAACCTCTCGCGATCGAATCGTTTGTGCGTCACCTGAGCTATGAGCGAGGCATCATCGCCCGTAATGCTGGAGAACACTTCTTTCCCCGGCGATCTGAGATGTATTCCAACTGGCTACTGGATATTGACGGCACTTATACCTATTGTCGCTACTATCCCAGCCCGATCCAGATTGCAACCGTTGCCAATAACCCCGATGAGCAGGCTGCCCGGTCTCGCGTCTTAGCCCAATATCCATCCCAGAAGCTTTTAGGTATGGCAAAGTTCGCCGAGCAATATGTCGCTGCCATTCGCAACGGAGCTTCCCTCGATACGATCGCCCCTGCCCCTGCCTCGCCTGCTTCCGAGAAGAAGGAGTTTATTCATGCTGCCTGATTCAACCAGAGAGGACAGCGTATCCTCCGCTCCGAACCCTAAATTCTCCCAGTTGAGTTTTCGGCGTACTGCCCTGACGCTCACCTTTTTAGGATTTGCCCTCACATTGGCTGCACCCTACGCTAAAGCGGGACCTTTAGAGGAACTGAATAACACCCTCAGTCAAACCGTCACCAATGTCACGAATCAGGTACTCAATCCCATCAATCAAGTCCAGAACACGGTGAATGGAACCGTGAATCAGATTGAAAATACCATCAACCAGACGGTAGGTGGTGCGGTTAATCAAGTTGAGAACACCATTAACCAAACGGTGGGTGGTGTTGTGGATAGTGTGCTTGGACCGATTCAAAATACGATCGGTGGTATTTTCGGCGGCAATGGGAGAACTCCGTCGTTTCTCAATCCCTTCCAATCCTTGATCCGCTCATTTACGACCTTTTTGCAAGGAATTCTGAATGATCTGCTAGGCGGCATTACAGGCAGTGGAAGTAGCAACGGCAATGCAGGTAGTGGCAATAATGGCAGTGGAGATCCAGGACTGGACATTTCACTCAACAATCCAGTTGTACAAATCCCAAAAGCACCAGGGGAAGTTGGGATTACACCTCAAGTCGGTGCATTGGGATTACCTGATATTCAAGCAACTCACGCCGCCATTGACCAGATGGCGCGAAGCTCTAACACTCAATTACAACGAAGCGATCGCTTTAATACCAATGCTCAAGCTCTTGCTTACTCAGTCAAATCTGAAAGCGATCGCACTGCCAGTCGTGGCATGGCACAAACCGTGATCGGGACGGCAGGGCAACAGCAGATGGCACAAGATACTCAGGCAGCATCGCAAGCCCTGCAATTCATTCAACAGACTTCTGCTGCCGCACAAAACAAAGACGTAACGCAGGATGTCATGAAGGATTTAACCACTATGACTTCGGCTCAATCGTCCCTGGTTGCTGGAAGCTACGCGCAGTTGATGGGAGTCAGACAACAGCTTGCTGCTGATAGCGTTGTCAATACGAACGTTTCAGAAGCTGCGGACGAAGCCAACCGAATGCAACACGCAGAACGGATGGGCGCTGCGATGTATGTTCTTAACAGTGCAGCAAACTTTTATCTTCCAGGTCAAACAAAGTAGCGTTGACACTCTAATTCCATCTCTTGATCCACTCATTGCCACACGGCTAACACATCTCATCTTTAGTGTTAGACCATTCTCGAATGCAACGACACCTATGAATTCTGTTTTCTCTACGCTTATGGTTCCCATCCTCGTGGTTGAAGGGGCAAGTGATTTGCTCTCAAATGGGATGGAAACGACTCAACAAATTGGCGAAGCCTGGAATCGACAGTGGGTTGGTCTGTTTCAAAGTCAACTTTATTACGGCATTGTCAATTTGGCTGGCTTAATCGCAGCAGGGGCGCTGGTCTTTTTTATGCTGCAATTTATTCGTCGTCTGGTGGATCAAGAAGATTGGACTTCGGCGCTGCAAAGTTTGATTTTGCCACTGGCGATCGTGGTTGTTCTCGCCAATCATGGGGCGATTCTGGGACGCAGTACCACTGCCATTCGCAATGTGATTCATACGCAAGCAAATCAAGTGCTGCAACTGGAATTTCTGGAAGTCAAACTTGAAGATGCACTGCAATCGACGGTACTCGGAAATGCGTTAGCCGCAGAACTGCGAACTCAAGTCAGTCAATGTTATGGACTGGTTGCAGATAAACAAGTGGCGTGTCTGCAACAGGCAAACGAGCAAGTCCAAGCCACCATTAACGCTCAACCTCAGCGGCTCAAGTTGCCGGGTGGCTTTGGACAGATCCAACGGGCGATCGAGCGAGGGCTGAGCGCAGCAAATCAAGAAGCTGCCGCTGATGGTGGCGTTCTCAATGCTGGCGCAAATCCGATCTTCGCTGGGTTAGCTGGATTTGCTGGATCAGCCTTTCAGGATTTAGCGTCAGGTTTGCTTTTGGGTTTTGGTTGGGCATTCACCAACATTCTGGAACTCGCATTGCTCCTGAATGCTTTGATCGGACCACTGGCGGTCGCTGGTTCTCTGGCATTGGAGTATAAACCCTTCCTGGCATGGCTCACCGGATTTTTCTCGCTGGGACTCGCGCAAGTTTCCTACAACATCATTGTGGGACTCGCTGCCTGGGTCGTCGTTAATGCGGAAGTGACTGACACCACTGGATTTCTTGTCATTTTAGGGTTGCTGGCTCCAGCCCTGGCATTAGCCCTGGCAGCCGGTGGAGGCATGACCACCTTTAATGTCATCTCATCTGGCACTACAGGAGTCATGGCAATCCTGACAGGTTATGCCCCCAAGGTCAGCCTGAATGAAAACGACCTGGCGTATCACAAGTAATTTGGAGAACTCCTCTCATGCAACTCCTGAAAACCAAACGCCGCTTTGACTCCTCAGATATTCTGCCCCTATTTGCGCTGACGACATTAGGGATTCAAGCCCTTGCCCTGTTTCTAGGATTGGTGAACACTATCCGAATCAATAACCTGGCGCAGAAACCCGCTCCAGCAATGGTGCAAATGCTGGATGGTCGCTCTGTCTCAATGGAGCCGATTGATCACCTGGAGCGAACGCCTGAAACAATTCACCGCTTTGTCAAAGATGGTTTGGCATTGATGTTCACTTGGAATTCAAAGATTACAACTGTGCCAACAGACCCCGCAACTACAGGCAGATTGATTTCCCCTACAACCCGTCAAGTGTCTGATCCAGGCGTTTCGCTTGGTAGCAGTGGCGGAAAAGTAACAACCTCTAGTTGGCAGGCTTCATTTGCATTGAAGGAGGACTTTCGCAGTAAGTTTCTGGCTGCTGTCGCTACCCTCACCCCTTCAGAAGTCTTTGCTGGAAACGCTCAAAGTGTTTTGAGCTTTGAATCCGTTTCGCAACCGAAGCCGATTGATAACCACACCTGGCAGGTAGATGTCGTTGCGAATCTGCTCATTTTTGATGCATCTCACCCACAGGGACTAACAGTTCCTTTCAACAAGTCAGTGTTTGTTGAGGCGATCGAACCCACAACTGATCCTCTACCTGATAATTCAACACCCATTCAGCAAGCCGTTTACAGGCTCAAACAGAGTGGCTTGCAGATTCGGGAAATGCGCGACCTTGATATCCAAAACCTTAATCCTTGAACCATCGCCATGTTTGAAGACAATGACCCCTCAACTCAGGCTGGGTTGCCTTCCGGGGAATGGGAAACTTTGGCAGCACTGACTGGGTTTAAGCCAGAACCCCCTCCCGGCAAACGCCCATCTACGACTCTGATTCAGACAGCAGAGCCACCAGAAGACCATGCCTCCGCTGAACCCGTGGATGAAATACCATCCGGTGAGGCTGAAGATTCGATTCCTCAAAAGGCAACACCTAAAACAGACTTACTCGACCCAGAAGATTTGCTGGAGTCCGAAGAAGATAAAGCCACCACCAAGCCAACCCTCTGGACAAATCCCTGGGCAAAAGGTGGGTTTGTCGCGTTGATTATTGGTGTGGGTGTAGCAGGTTTGGGTTTATTCCTTTGGAGTGTGCAGAATATCAAACCTTCCGCCAAGCTGCCAGAACCTTCGCAACAAACGCAAACAGCAGACAAAACACAAGTTGATCCGGAGCAGGAACAAATCGGTAATCTCAAAACGGTGAATGCCTTGGGAAGTCAGGCTCAGGCATTAAATCGACAAACTGAGATGCAAAATGGGTTGCAACCGAAACCCCAACCTCATCCATCTCCCACGGCTGCACCCAGACCAACACCTGCTCCTGTCGCTCCTGTCCAATCAACTCCTCTTCCTAGTTACAGCAGTGTCTCTCCTGCCCCGGCACGAGTCGCCTCGATCTCCCCTCCACCCATTCGTCCTGCTGTCGCCTCCGCTCCAGTCCAAACGGTTGATCCACAAACAGCGTGGCAGCAAGCTCTGACAACGGGAAGTTATGGGCAAATGCCGGATAACCCGTCTACCGCTTATCCCGATCAAGATACGGAACCTTTGAGAACACCTCCCGCCGTTCCTGCAAATGCCACGTTGGTTGCCAGCCGACCGCAGCCGAACCGCGAAGCAGCAATCAGTACGTTAGAAGATTCCCGCTATCAGGCGGATGTCAATGCCATTCTGTCAGGCAATGCCAGCGACTTTCGCACGGTCTTACCTGGGGCAATGGCAACGGCAACGCTGCAAACCCCGATCTTTTGGGCGCAGGATCTCAAAGCAGAGCAACAACCGCAACGGTTCTCAATTCGACTCAACGACGCAATTCCATCGGCGAATGGCACGATCGCCCTTCCCGCAGGCACTCAACTGATTGCCCAAGTCAGTTCGATCTCTGAGAGTGGGATGGTTCAACTGGCAGTCACTCATGCGGTGATTGAAACTCCACAGGGAGGACAGGTTATCAACTTACCGCCGGAAGCCGTTTTGATTACAGGCGATGAGGGCAAACCAATTCTGGCGGAACAGCAAAATTCTGGTCGTGGGCAAGTTGCCCGTATGGATGTGCAGACCGCTTTGTTTGGAGCATTAGGACAAGTCGGGCAACTGCTCAACCGCCCCCGCAATGAAAGTACGACGACCTCGCCCTACCTTTCTTCCACATCCACCACCAATGGAGACACCAATATTGTGGGAGGGATTTTGCAAGGTGCGTTTGGCTCACTCACTCAGCAGGTGCAACAACGGCACCAGCAAGAAATGCAAGACATTCTCAATCGTCCCAATCTCTGGATTGATCCAGCAGGGCAACGCTTACAGGTTTTTGTGAACAACTCGTTTGGAGTCGCACAGCAATGAAAAAAACCTTAGCCTTGCTTCCGTTTGCGATCGCCCTATTATCGGCTCCAGTTCCAGCGATCTCAGCCCCGATCATTCATCAAATCTCCCAGACTCAAGCTCAGGGACTGACAGGCAATGGGGCACATATTACGGTTTGGTCAGGGGCAGGTACAAACATTGACTTTACGCGAACAGGCGAAATCATTTATCGGGCGTGGCTTGATGACCCCAGCCGCTTGACGATCGACTTTGATGGCGATTTGCAAGGAGGGCGAGGAGGTGGGGCATCGCTGATCCATTTACGGCGAGTCACCGGAATCTCATTTCCCAATTTGCCCTCCACTCAAACCACACTGCTGACAGTTGTTACTCAGTCTAACTATGGGCGAAAGGTTTACCTGTTCAACGTGGGCTATGGCAGTGGAGAAGCCCAGTACGCCAGTGTCGTGATCGCGCCTGAAGGAACGAATTTAACAGGCAATGGTCTTCAGATGGCAGATTCACGGACGGCAAACTGGCGAGATGTTGAGCGGGGGCTGGAACGATCGGTAGCTCAAGGTTTGATTGAAAGCAATAGTCCCGTGATTCGGCGCACTCAAGAATTTTTAGCACGAGTTCGTAATGGAATGCCTGTAGCCCGTGCCGTAACAGAATCCAATGTTTCGATGGCACTCATTTCCCGATTAGCAGAGATGGGGTATGCCCCATCCTCTCTGACTCAACAACCACCCGTTCCTTAAAGTGAATTGATGATTTATGTCCTCTAGTTTGTCTGCTTTGATTCTGGCTGCTGGCATTACGGGTACTGGAATCTTGAATCTGCCAGCTATGCCCGTCCGATCGTCCCTACCCAGCGAACGAGTTCCACCCATCTCGATTCCTCACGTTGATCCGCCCATCCACGACTGGGTGAAGCAAGCCCTGATTCAAATCAGCAGACGGGCGATGCAATGGGCGGAACAGCAAATCCCTGCTCCCCCTCAGCTTTAGGAGTGCTTATGTCAGGAACGTTCACGCATACCTCAACTCCCGCTGCCAGTAGCTTTGTGAATTCCGGGAGTAGCCTCCTGAATTCTTTTAAGGGTGGCAATGGCATGATGTTGCTATTGGCGTTAGCTGGCTTTATCGCTCTGTCCTTTTTTGGTCAGGGTGGGACAAAGAAAGGGCAGTTGGCAACGGCGCGGTTTGCTGGAGGTCGGGAAAAAGCAGCAGCTCGTCGTAAGGCACTCAAACAGATTAAAGCTCGAAAGCATAATGTAGTTGCTTTCAAAATCTACAACTCCCTGTATTTACCAGACGCTCAAAGGGGCGTAGCGATTTCTGGAGGAGCAGGTTCCGGTAAGACTGCCAGTATGGTTTTGCCGATCGCACAATCTGCGATCGAGCAAGAAATGTCTACATTCGTCTACGACTTCAAATACACAGAACCCAATGACAGCTTAGTTTCGGTTGTTTTGCCCACTGCCGCCAAAGCAGGTTACGAGGTTCATGTCTTTGCTCCTGGAATGCCGGAATCAGAAATCTGCAATCCCCTGGACTTCTTAATCGACGATATGGACGGCATGGCAGCTCGGCAGCTTGCTTCGGTCATGCACAACTGTATGCGATCGGAACACAAAAATGCTTCCGACGACCCGTTTTTCTCGATCGCAGGAGACTTGCTGATCCAGGCGGTGCTGCTTCTGGCGAAACAAACTTGCTTCCCAGATATGATGATGTGTCAGGTCATTTTGTCGATGACTGACCTGCCAAAGCGCATTCAAAATTCTCCAGAACTTAGTAAATTAACCAAAAATACTTTCTCGCAGTATCTTTCGGTTGCAGGCAGTGAGAAGACTGCTGATAGCATCCGAGGAACTGCTCAAAACCTATTTGTTCCCTTTACTACGCCAGGGCTGGCGAACGCTTTTTGCGGCAAAACTACAATCCCCTTGACGCTAGAAGGTAAAAAGCTGGTGGTAATTGGGATGGATAAAGCCATCAAAACCGCACTGGCTCCCTTCCTGACAGGCATTATGCAAATGATTCTCGATCGCAATGTGGCGATCGCCCGCAAAGACCCGTTTGTGTTCATCCTTGACGAAGCTCCAACCGTTGGCATTGACCTGGCAACTGCATTTGCCACTCAGCGATCAGCAGGAGCTATCACGATTATGGGTTATCAGGATTTTGGGCAGTTGGAACAACGCTACGGCGAAGCAATGTCACGAACCATCCTGTCGAACTGTGCAACAAAAGCCTGGTTTAACCCGCAGGAGTTGAAATCAGCCCAATGGTCAAGCGATTACATCGGGGATGAGCATCTGGCACTGAAGCAAAAATCGAAAGGGCACAGTGGCGGAAAAGCTAGCACCAACATTTCCGATAACGAGCGCACCCGTAAACTATTCAGTCCCGATCAGTTTCTCAGACTGGCTCCAGGCAAGTGCATTTTGATCAATCCAGCGATCGCCGGAAAAGATGAGGTCAGCATCCCGATCGCACAAAAAATCAAATTGACAGAAGCGATTGAGCAACGACAAAATAAAGCCCGCAAACTTTGGAATGACAAGGTGAAAGGACGGCTTGCCGAGCGCAGCCCCCAGCCAAAATTGACGCGGGATGAATTACGGGTCTACACCGAACGCATGATTGAGGAGCGGGAAGCTGAAGCCGAGCGAATCCTGCCGCAACCGATGGAAGAGACGACGATTGCCAACGGCAAGTTAAAGGTTAAGAGGTGAGCCAATGGTTTTTATTGATGCAGGTGCTGCCCATCGGGTGCAGCACGATGTGAATCAGGTTTATGAGGCGATCGCCCGATTGCTCTCCAAAATTCATTTGGAAAATAGCTGGCAGCAGCCAGACGCAATTCCTCGGATCGACATTGAAGTAGAGGAAGGGCAAAAGCAGCCAGTTTTAGAAGGAGAACTGATTCCACTATTGAGTGGACAGGAAGCTTACCCGGCGTTGGAGGGACAAGCAGACCCATTACAACTGGAAGGCAAAGACTTTGCTGCCTTGCCTTACAGAGATTTAGAGCCTCTGCCCTTATCGCCCCGACCACCTCTCAATCTTGATCCGGCAGAAGCTTCCATCTTGATTCAACTGGGCGATGCTGTTATCGAACGTCCTCTGAAACTTCTGCCTCAAGCTCTAGAGGATCTACAACCAGAGCAAATCGCTTCACTCAGGCAGAGCCTTGAACATCCAGTGGGTTCGACACAACCGCTACCACCAGACCTGGGAAATAGCGCAGCCCGAATTGAGATTGAGGGAATTGAACGGTTGGCGATCGCAGATGGTCAAGTGAAGGTTAATGACCTGTACCTAGAGATCGTGGGAATTCAAGCAGAGGCGATCGCCACAGGCGAAGTGAATGCAGCTCCTGAGCAGGTAGAGGATCTGGCTCATTATCTCCTTGACCACTATGCGCCGGAACAGACAGACGGGCAGCGCAGCCTGGTAGTTTTGGGAAATCAGCAACAAGTCATGGTCGCAGAACACCCAGAACAAGGAATAATTCTCGATTTTGATGACTTGCGAAGTAACCCAGAGCAATCCTCCACAGAGCAATCCGTAGACTTAAACGCAGCCTATCAACTGCTGCACAAGAAACTGGAACAACAAACTCAACCACCTTTGAATACAAAAGCGGAGTTAGTCGTTGTTTCAGACTCTCCAGAACTAAAACCTGATGGAGTGAAACCTGCCGGGGTTGTTCACAGTCCCCCAGATTCAGATTTTGAGCAGCTAGATAAAACAGAAGCTTCACAGCACTCCTTAGTTGAAGGTATAGTTCGCCAGCCTGAAATGCAGCTTCGTCCCATTTCCGAGGTAGAAGCGACAACTGGGCAACAGCTAGGGAATATTGAGGCACTTCATCAGGAGGTACTGTCTGAATCTCCGGTTGTTCTGGTATCTGTGGATGATTTGGGGCGACCAATGGTAACAAGCTCAGTGGTCGCTCATGTCGAGGTAACTGAGGATGAAGTAGAAACTGAGGAGATTGAACAAAACGTTGAGGCAGACATTCAGGAGAACCAGAACATGGATCTGGCAGTGTTGGATCAACTGCAAACCTTTTTTGACCAGACAGGTGTGAGGGAACTGGAAAGCCCTGAAACAGGGATGGTCATCCAACCTCAAGAATCTGGCTTAGTTGCCAGTACACCCAATGGGCATGTATTGGTCTCCAATGGCGATCGCGTTCAAACCAATTTCACCCCGCCAGAGATTCAACAACTGGGCGAGATGGCTCAGGAGGCAACACTCGCTTTGGCTACTAATGAGATCAGTCGTGGCACCGTACAGCAATTCAATCAAGAAATGGAGCGAGGTTAGATATGGTCGATCCCAACCAACTCCCTCCGCAGTGGCAGCAATGGTGGCTAGAACAGCAAGTAGCAGAAGAAACAGCCTCTCCTGATGATCCGGATGCCGTTTTTGACGAGGAGACTCCTCCAGTAATGCGCGAGGAAGATCCAGACATTGAAGCCAAGCTCGATCAGATGTTTGGCACCCAATCCCGACCCCAGTAACTCACTCAGGCAATCATGGATGAGCGCAAGGAAGCCCTAATTCGGGCGTTCCACAGTTCGCTATCGCAAGGAGAAAATTACGCCCGGATCAACCAGGCGCGAAAGCAGGCTGAGGATTTCTTAGGCGAAAGTATTCCTCCTGGGAGTCCGCTTACCAAAGTGGTAGATGAGGCAATGGAAGCGGCGATCGTCCGAGTTGCGCCTGCCTTAATTACCCAAGCAGAAACTACTCACCAGGCATACGACAAGCTGGTTGACCTGCTGAACCGTCAGCCTGTACTGGGAGTTCGCTCATCAATGTCAGTGCTTCAACAGGCGTACAGCACTCCCATCCCGATCGCTTATCTTGCCTCTACCCTGGCAGGAATTACCCCGGAAACCACAATCTATGAGCCGACTGCTGGAAACGGTGCCCTGCTAATTGGAGCTAATCCTGCCCAGGTGATTGCCAATGAATTGAATGGCGATCGCTTTGCTGAACTGGGTCAGCGCGGCTACCGCCAACTCACTCAGTTTGATGCCAGCCAGTATCGCCCACCCGAAGCCCTTGATGTGGTCATCGCCAACCCGCCTTTCGGACCTGTCCACGATGATAATGGCAAGATTAAACGCTTTGAGATTCCCGGCAACCGGAGGGGAACTCGCCAGATTGACCATGCGATCGCCTTTAAAGCGTTGGAAGCCATGAAGGATGACGGGCGTGGGGTACTGATCCTCGGAGGCAAGCTTGGGGCAGACGAAGATCTTCGCTCCAACCGCTATAACTCCATCGAGAGCCGGGGCTTCTTTTACGCCCTCTACCAGCAGTACAACGTCACCCAGCACATCTCCGTGTGGGGCGACCTTTACCGTAAGCAGGGGGCAGGTTTCCCGATCGACCTCATTGTCATTGAGGGCAGAGGGCAAGCCTCAAGAGATTTGCCAGCCGCCGATGTCCCGCTCATCTACCAATCATTCGATGCCCTCAAGGAGCTACTACCTAATGAGCCAATCCAGCAGCAAACAACCGGATTATCAGGATTACGCGAGCTACCCATTCGTCTGGAGTCCAGAGGTAGGGGATCAAGAATTGTTGATGGTCAAGCTCTCACCAGAGATGACTCAGATGAGCGAATCGGACTACAGACAACTGATGACGCTGCGAATCCAGTGGATGATTCACACCTGGATGGAACAGAGTGGCGAGGATCAGGTACAGACCCATCGCAGGCTGGCTCAGGCGTTGAGGCAGCTTTACCTCCAGGAATCCCCCAGCCTGTACGAGAACGCCGAGACCCAGGAACTCGAACCCCTGTGGTGGTGGACGCAGGAGTGGGCAGAGACATTTCTGGAGCGCAACGAGACATTCATGATTCGCTTCGCGGAGACGGAGTTGGATTTCCCATTTCCCCTTCAACTGAGCAGCCCAGAGATGCAACAGGGCTTGCAGGAGAGCCACGACAATTTCACGCTGGAGAACTGGCTAGCCAACTTGACCTACGGCATGACCAGCGATTAAGCCTTCATCCCAATACAGCAGCAAGGATTCGACCAATGGCAATCACAGAGCAAGAGCATCTCGCCTCGGATGCTCCATTAAATGTTGCTTATATTCCCCGCAGCCAGGGTAGAACACCCGGCACCCTGATCCCTGCAAACATGGCAACCGCCGCTCAGATTGCCCTCGACAAATTAGAGCAAGCCGTTGGGGATGTCGATGCGTTTGTGCAGCAACGGTTGGGGTACGAATCCAAAGAGCAGATGTGGCGGTATCTCTACGCTGAGCAAATTGACGCAAATGCCCTGGCTTTCTGGCAGCGTGATCGCGACAAGGTATTTCTCAATGGCGACCAGACGGGCAACGGAAAGGGACGGTTCTGTGCCAGCCAGATCGTGGACGCGATGAACCAGGGTTATATCCCCGTCTTTGTGACGCAAAAGCCCAACCTCTATGTGTCGATGCTGGAAGACCTGACAGACATCGGGAAACCAGGGGTCAAAATCTTTGCTACCAATAGTAATGCCGCACTTGATCTGCCAGATGGAACCAAATTAAGAGCATCTTCCCCAACCGAGAAGCAGGCAGAAATGCAGCAGCTTCTAGAGCAGGGGATGGGAAGCTACAACGCGGTTTTTACCACCTACAGCCAGCTTCAAACTGTTAATAGCGAAGAACCCTTTCGTCGAGATTTCCTGCGAGAACTTGCTTCCAGAGCCATCTTTATTTTTGATGAGGCGCACGAAGCGGGAGGCAGTACCGGAGAGAAAGCCTGGAAGAGTGTCAGCGATGCCCCGGATCGCTCCGAATTTGTGCGAGAGTTAATCGATCGCAGTGCAGGATCTGTCTTTGCCAGCGCCACTGCGGTCAAAGACCCAGCAGTGATGGATCTCTATGCTCGTCGTTCCGATGCAACGGCAGCAGTGAGCGATATTTCATCATTACAGAGAACTCTAAAAGAGGGAGGTGTTCCGCTTCAGCAAATGATGGCAACCAAGTTTGTTGCTTCTGGTCAAATGCTGAGGCGAGAGCGATCGTTTGAAGGAATTACCTTTGCAGCTAAAACGGTTGGCGTGGATCGGGAGATTGCCGATAGCATCTCTGGCATCATGCGGGCGATCAGCCAGTTTGATTTAGCCAAGGAAAAAGCGGTTCAAAAACTCAGCAAACAACTCAAAAAAGAAGCCAAAGCTGCCAGCGAAGACAACTCTATTGGGCAAACCGGAGCGCGGTCTACCAATTTCACGTCTTTGATGAATAACGTGATCGACCAGGGCTTGCTGTGCCAGAAGGCTGAAGCAACTGTACAGGAGGCGATCGCCGCAATTGAGCGAGGGCAGAAGCCTGTAATTGCGGTTGCCAACACGATGGCAGCGTTCATCAAACAGTACGCCGACGATCACGGTTTGAATCCAGGCGATGCCATCAATATTTCCTTTGGGGATGTTCTCAGTCGTTACCTGGAACGCTCCCGCGATGTCACCATCAAAGACCATGAAGGAAATGCAGTTCGCAGGCGAATGACCGATGACGAACTGGGGGACGGTGCCCTTGCTACGTATGAAGATGCCAGATCCTTGATCGATGAAACCGATCTGTCTACGATTCCCCTCAGTTCGATCGACTACATCAAGTGGCGACTCGATCAGGAAGGCTATCGCGTTGGCGAGATTACGGGACGGCAGCACACAATCGATTACACCTCCAGTGGCGAACAGGGTTATGGCTTGCGTTCCACTAAGGAAGTTAGCCCCAAGGCAAAAGTTGAAACGGTTAGCCAATTCAATGGGGGCGAACTCGATGTTCTGATCCTCAACCGCTCTGGGGCAACGGGGATTAACCTTCACGCCTCAGAAAAGTTCGCGGATCAGCAGCAGCGGCATCTAATTATGGCGCAGGCAGAGCGTGACATCAACCAGGTCATGCAGATGTTGGGGCGGGTTAATCGCTTCGGTCAGGTGGTGGAACCAGAAATTACTCTACTGATGAGCGATCTTCCGGCTGAGAAGCGGTTAGGAGCCATTCTGTCCAAGAAAATGGCAACGCTCAATGCCAATACAACAGCCGATCGTGAGTCAGCCTTATCTGTGTCTAATGTGGTTGATTTCCTTAATCCCTACGGTGAGGAGGTTATCACTGAAATTCTGGAGGACAACCCGGAGCTAGAAACAAAGCTGGCATTCCCTTCAGAAGGACTCAAAGGAGAAACAGACACCGAACTCATCAGTCGGGTAACAGGTCGTATCCCATTGCTCTCTGTCAAAGAGCAGGAAGAACTCTATAGCTTGATTGAGTCGGAGACCCTGGATCTGATTGCCCAGAAACAGGCAATGGGCGAGAGTGTGCTGGAGGCGCAGCAACTTGACCTGGATGCTCGAACGATTGCCCAGATGGAAGTGATTCCAGACGAGGCAACCGTTCGTAATGAATTTACCGGACCCGTCTGCCTGGAAGTGGTGGATGCCAAAGTCCCGGTCAAACCCTTCAGTCAACTCGAAGTCATCAACACCGTTCGGGAAAATCTGGGATTAGAACGAGTCAAAGACATTGCTGAACACGATTTCGGACGGGCTGAAGAGGCAGCAACCCAGCAAACCCGCGAACAGAGTGAACAACTGCGGCAATCGACGCGGCAATACCGCTCCGAAATGTTGCCTTCCAAGCATGACAATTACAGCCGAGACAAGCTGAATGAGCGACTCAACAACCAGTATGCTCATGTCAGCCATATCCTCAAGCAATTTCCGCCAGGGCGATCGGTGCGAGTGGTTTCGCCTGAAGGCAACATCACCTATGGCGTGGTGGCAAAGATTTTCCAGAAAGGGCATCACGGTAGCCCTGCTGCCCCCACGAACTGGAAAGCCCAAATCCTCACCGATAACCATGCCCGTATCCTCATGATTCCGCTTACCCGCTTCAACCGGGGTAAGGAGGGGAAAGCTACGACGGTCACTGCCCAGGAAACAAACTGGGAGGGACAAGATATCTATGCGGCATTTGACTTGCGGCAAAAGACGGAGCGACTGGAGTGGCAAATCTTTCAGGGAAACCTGCTCAAAGCCTATGAGAAATATCCAAATGGCAAGTTTCTAAACTACACCGACCACACTGGAGGAGTCAGGCAGGGCTTAATCATGCCTGCCAGTTTCGACATTCAAGAATCCCTTCGCAATGAACCTGTCACTTTCCGCGACCCCAGACAGGTGAAAGCTTTTCTGACCGAAGTAACAGGCTACCAAGGCTTGGTCAAAACCCTGGACGAAGTTCTCACCCTTAAACCCCAGGCGGCTGCACGGTTTGGCAGTACCGCTGCCGGATTTGTTCTGCAAACCCCTAAATCTGCGATTGGAGATCGCTTCTCACTTGATCAAGACATTATTGCTGCCTGTGGCAGTGACTTTTACTCGGTCAGCGATCGCATGGAGGTGGTCGTTCCGGCTGAACGGATTGATCGAGTTCTTGACGTTTTGATGACTGAGCAAGGATATGCGCTGGCAGCGTTTGATTTCAAGGACAAGGCGCGTGAATTTCTGGGAGTCAAGCTACCCGAACTTCAGGTCATCACCGAGGAACCAACCGAGGTCGTAGAGGTAGAACCGGAGCAACTCGATTCTCCCACCCCGACTACTGAAGAAACCCCAGCCATCCAAGAGCCGACCGTACCCCTGATTTTGGTTGATCCCATTGAGGATGACTACTCCAAGCAACCTCAACCCATGCCACTAACTCAGTCGGAGGAGCAAGCCATTCTACCCGCTAGAGAGCAAACAGGTGGAGCCGAGAAAAATGTGGCAAAGTTGCTGCATGAAGCTGGATTAGCCTCTTTAGTGCTGTCAGGAGAGGACTTTCACTTGCGAATTGAGAATGAGCCATACATCCCGCTGGTCATCGAATGGCACGGAAACCAACTTTACCTGACTCACTACCTGGAACAGAACGGAGACACTTTTATTGATTCGGAAATGGTGTTTGGCATTCACTCAGATGGTCGGCTTCAGTTCCAGGAGACCGCCGTACAAAATCCATTTCAAGGAGGTGAATCGCGCTACCCAGATCGGGGTTTTGCTCAACTCTTCTCGCGGAATCTACTGCATCAGGAATTTGCTCAAGCGGCACAGGAAACGATAGCAAAGCTGCCAGCGGAGATGCGGCGAGAGGAACTAAAAGCAGAACGGCCTCATACAGTTGAAGAAGGTATTGAGTCTGAGCCTCCAATCGCTTCAGAGCCAGACACTTCAATTACAAACAAGTTGGATGTGGTACTGGTTACGACTATAGAGCAGTTGGCGCAAACTGTTGATCGGTTGAGTGATGTTGAAAGGCTGGCGATCGACACCGAAACATCAGGACTTGATCCACATCAAGACACGGTAGAACTGATTCAGCTTGCTGCTCCCGATCAGGCTGTCACGATTATTCAATGTGCCAATTTCACACAGGAAGAGTTACAACCTCTTAACCAACTCTTTGGCAGTGAGGCAGAAAAGGTTATTCAGAATGCCTCCTTTGATCTGCAAATGCTCAAATCAATTGGGCTGGAGGTTAAAGGACCCATTTTTGACACGATGCTGGCTTCCCAGGTCATTGACGCTGGCTTGAATCAGTCTCATAAACTCGAAGCGATCGCTCAGCGTTACCTGGGTATTGATCTCGATAAGACTGAGCAGAAAAGTGATTGGGGCGGCAAGTTAACTGAGAATCAAGTTCGGTATGCCACGAAAGATGTAGCGGTACTGCTGCCCCTGCAAGATGCTCTGGCAGAACGACTAGAGGCAAAAGGACTCACAGAAACCGCTTCGCTCGAATTTCGTGCTGCTATTGGCGTTGCCGAAATGGAATGGAACGGCATGGCGATCAACCGGGAGAATTTGCAAGCCTGGGCACAAACGCTACGAGATCAAAAAGCTCGCTTAGAACCAGAGATTCAAGCCCTGTTCCAGCAGTCTGACGTAATTCAGCCATCCTTACTGGGGGATAACCCGCCAGCGATTAACCTGGAAAGTTCCAAGCAACTCCTCCCCGCACTTCAACAGTTAGGGATTCCGGTAACGAATACCCGTAAGGAAACGCTAATTCCATTACAGGAGCAATATCCCGTTGTTGCCAAACTGTTAGAGTATCGCCGGACCACAAAAGCCCTATCCACCTACGCAGAAGGCTATGAGAAGCTGATTCACCCTGCAACAGGTCGGCTTCATCCTCACATCAACCAGTGTGGGGCAGTAACGGGACGCTTTAGCTGCACCAGTCCCAATCTCCAAAATGTGCCGCGTGACCCTCGCATCAAAGGCTGCTTTGAACCTGCTCCCGGCAATGTCCTGATTAAAGCGGACTACAGCCAGATTGAGCTACGGATTGCGGCTGAGGTGAGTGGAGAGTTGCGCATGAAAGAGGCATACCGCAAGGGACAGGATCTTCATGCTCTCACAGCCAGCCTGTTGCTCCACAAAAGCGTCAATCAGGTGACGAAGGATGAGCGGCGACTGGCAAAGGCAGTCAACTTTGGATTGATCTACGGGATGCAGGCACAAGGATTTCAGGTCTATGCCAAAACGCAGTACGATGTGCCGCTCACCTTTTCTCAAGCTCAGAAGCACCGAGATCAGTTCTTCAAAGCCTACCCCGGTCTAATTGACTGGCACGATCGGGTCAAGGCAGAGCAAGCGAACTCTTGCCGGACACTGGGAGGGCGGTTGCGCCAATGGGAAGGGGAAGCCCCCTTCACTGAAATCGTTAACGCTCCAGTCCAGGGAACCTCTGCCGATATCACCAAACTGGCGATCGCCCAGTTACCCGCAAACCTGCAAGGGACTGGAGCCAAGCTGTTGATGCAGGTGCATGACGAAATTGTTCTGGAAGTACCAGCAGCCCATGCGAATCGGGCAGGACAAATCCTGGTACAAACGATGGTGGAAGCCGGACAGCAGTTTTTGAAAGAAGTTCCGGTCGAGGTGGAAGCGGTCATTTGTGACAACTGGGCAGGACTTAATGCCCGACCTGTGCCCATGCTCGAAGCAACCGTTTCAGTAGATGCAGTAGAGCCTAAACCCAATCCATCCCAAGCGATGAACGAAGCAATGAAACAATTGGCAGCGACTGTACGCGAACTGCCGCTGGATCATGTTGCCCAAAATCTGGGGTTAACTCAGGACAAGCGCGACGCTTATAAGTGGACAAACGAAGGGCATACAATCAGCCTCTATAACAACAACCACAGCTTCTCAGACTGGGCAACCGAAGTCACAGGCAAATATGGGGCGATCGATCTGGTCATGCACGTCCAGGGTAGCAGCTATAGGGAAGCGGTGTCATGGCTGGCAGAAACCCAGAATCTTACCCCAGTTATCCAGCAAGCCGAACCTCCCAAACGCGCACCCAGTTGTAATGTTCGAGATGAATCCCAGTGGCAGGCAGTTGAGCAGTATCTCACCCAGGAGCGCAAACTCCCACTTGAAATCATCGAGACATTGCATCAGCAGGGCATTATTGCAGCAGATTCCCGGCAAAACGTGATGTTCTTTCGCCATGAACTGCTGGATTCATTTGAATGCGGTGAAGCGATCGGGGCAAATCTGCGGGGGACTCTCCCAAATTCAGATGGCGAATATTTCAAAGGACTAACCCCTGGCACCCGGCGAGAAGATGGGTTCTTCTGGATTCAGCAGGGAGAGGGAGTGGTCGATCGCGTCGTTCTCACCGAATCCCCAATTGATGCTATTTCTTTCGCCGCAATGGATGAATCACGAGAGACAGGGGCAACGGTTTATCTGTCTACTGATGGGCGAGGGGCGATTCCTGTTACTGCCATTGGGCAAGTTCTCGACCAGGGCGGGGAACTGATCCTGGCACAGGATAATGACCCCGATGGCAACCGCCAAGCCTGGAGTATCGTGCAGCAATTTCCAGAGTATCCGCTGATTCGGGTTCAGCCAGAGGGCTATAAAGACTGGAACGATTGCTTACGCGATCATCCTCAGCCCACCTGGGATGGTCAAGTAGAGTCAGATGGCTTGTGGAGCTGGTATCAGGTGGCAGAACCAGAAGAACGATCGGGAATTGCTCAAGTTGCAACTGAGTTTTTAGCTCCAAAGAACCCACGTCCGTTAACTGACGCAGAGCTGGAGGCGATCGCTCAAGCAACAAACGCACTTCAAAATAGCCACACTGATGGGATAATTCAGCCCCCTGAAAGCATTCGAGAAGCAGAATTAGCCAGAGGACAGGCAATTCTAGACATTGCCGAACGTGCTTACGCCTTTGGAGAACAGATAGGGCATCTCCAGTTTGACGGTGAATTTTGGACGGTTAAAGGGCACCAATTTGATATCAGCTATAGCCCGGACAACGGTAATTTCTTCGTGGTTAGCAAAGGGGAAAGCCAAATGACCGCCCAACGCATCGGGCAAGAGCTTGATCCAAACACCACAGGAGATGTGAGTGTAGCGGATTTCCAGGCATTTCAAGAAACTGACGCGGCGTTAACCAAACTGGGGTTTCACGTACAACAGTCACCCGCCGAGACAGTGGCAATCTCTCAGGTAAAATTGGAAGCTCTTGCAGTGAAAGGGCAAGAGTCGCATCCTGATCAAACCAGTCCGTCCACTGATACCGCTTCTCAAACGAACGGGCAAACTCGATTGGTGTGGGAGCAGGCAGATCCTTCCCTCAATTCGACAGAATCCAGATCTCTGGGAAAGCCCTCTCCACAACCGACGCTGGATGAGGTGCGGTTGTGGTACGTCCAGGCGCGGGATATTGGGCAGTCCGATCGCTACTTGAAACGAATTGAGGAAGTAGGGAAAGCCCTGGTTCAAGAGCAACAACCCTTGAGTGAGAAGGCATTGCAGGCGATGGCGAAAGACCAGGCGAAGTGGATTGCTCAGGTCGAAACGGTGGTTGACCGTGCCCAAACCATTCTTGCCCTCAAAGGGCAGCCAATGGCAGGTGGTACGTTTTATGGCGGTAAGCAATGCCTCTTGTTCGAGTGTGATGGATTTTTGGTCGCAACGGCTCCGGGACGGGGAGTACAACCCACCGAGGGCGATCGCCAGCAATTACCAACCGAGATGCTGTCCTGGGGACGGGGACTTATCCTCAAAGTTGAGCAGAATACCATTGATTGTCATGCGACCCGAATTACAAACAGTGATGCAGCAAGGTTTGAACGCTTTGCCAGACAAGTACAGGCAGAGGTGAGCCACCCTCCACAAACAGTTGGCTATGAGCATTGCTAAAGCCTGTTTGACATCACAATTCCATCTGCCGATCCATCCAGTTCCATTTCTCTGACATTTCAGGTTTTTACAGTTGCAGCGTGACTCATTTTTCCAAACGTCATGCAGCGACTGTTCAACCGAATCAAACCGATCCTGATTGGCTTTTGTCTTGCTTTGGGACTGCTATTTGTTGGTGCATCTCCAGTTCAAGCACAAGCTACCTCGGAGTTACCCGTTACAACCGATTCGGTGAGACAGCAAACTCCTGCATGGGATCGAGTTTCCTTTTCATCGCTTCCTGCTTTTGACAGTGCCGGAGTGTTGAACGTGCCAGAAGATGCGACCGGGCATCTGGACTACAACCTCTCACGCTCCTGGCAAGCTGGGGATTCAGTTTTGAGTGTCCTGAAATTAGGGGACGTTCAAGATGCGTTTGCTTTAGGCAACTTCAGGTTAGGAGATGCCGTGCGGTTGGGCGGACTTGATCCAGCTACACTCAGCTTGAGCAACTTTAGTTTTCTTCAAAGTGAAAATATTGCGGATCTAGTGAGCCGGATTCCCGCGATCGGAAGCTTCAGAATCAGTGAGGTTCGACCCCTCTATGACCTGATTACGCAGAGAATCCCCAATGTTGCCCAAACGCTCTCACGGATGGGTAATTTTAGAGTCTGGACGGAGCAGCCGATCGCCGCACTAGCAGGGCTTCCAGAAATCGGAAACCTTTCGTTGAATGATCTTGACCTGAGCCAGTACAACTTCACCCAATTGCCGGGACTGGAACAAGCTACCTTGAGTAGCATTCGAGACTGGAAGAACCTGAATCTGGCACAAATCCCAGGACTGGGGAACGTCCCTTTTTCTGCATTCTTTAATCCTGGTCAGTTCCTCGGTTTGATCGCTATCCATGATGTGACCTATGGCGGGGATACTGCTCACAAAGAATCCCGATGGACACCCACTAAACGCAGCATCACGGGCAGCTATGAGGTGGGCTTCAATTATGAATGCGCTCAAGCGAAGGGTTGTGACTACCTTGAACTAAATTCTCCGATTTCGCTAGGAACTGCTGGTGATCCAACTGGATTACATGGAGCTAGATGGATTCGAGGCGGCAGCAGTGATGGAGAACAGATGGTCAAAGGGGGGCACGGCATTTTAGGAATGCTCAACGGCGGTCAGGAGCCAACCGGAAGACATCCCTTTGGCAAAGCATTTAAAGTTGTGCTGACCAGCACGGACGAATCTACGGGCACTGGAAGATTTGGGTTGTACTTTCGGGTTTGTCACCGGACAGCATTTGTAGATCTAGGTTGTACTCCCTACTTCATTGGTCCGGTTCCCTGGTTTCCCACCCATGAGAAGGGCATCGTTTTAGTTGGGTTAACCGAGATGGCTTCGCCCGATGGAATCGAACAACCTCTCATACCAGGAGGTATTCAAGACATCATTGATCAAGCAGGGGGTGATGCTTCTCAAACCTGTAGTGTCAATGCCACTCAAACTGGACGGATCTCTGACCAGATTCTCAGGTCAATGAGTAGTGCCGAAGCTCGCCAAGCGTCTCCTTTTATGCCGGAGATTATTCGAGCCTGTTCATCCGCAGGGATTACCGATGCCAATCAACTGGCTTATGTTCTAGCCACTGCCGAACATGAGAGTGACCATTACAACACGACGGATGAGTACAGCCGACACCGCTATGACGAATGCGGATGGGGCGAGGGACTGATTCAAGTCACCTGGTGCAGTAACAAACGACGAGTTTTTCAAAGATTAGGACTTCCTGCTTATAGCGGCATCAGCGATCGCAGGTTGCATAATCCAACCATCGCAGCCCAAGCCCTGTGTCGGGGCATGAAGGAGGGGTGGTACACAGGCACTCGTCTGGGACAGTGCATTAGCGGGTCACAAGTGAACCTGCGCTGTGCGCGATCGATCGTCAATGGTGACTATGACCGAGTTGGAACCCGAATTGACGGCTATTTTGAGCAACTGAGAAGAGTGTTGCAACGCTCCAGCGGTACATCTAATGCCAGTGGTTCTGTCGGAACCTGTCAAACCAGCGGTAGTGGTAGTCCAGGCGTTAGCACAGGCAGAATGATCTATCCAGTGGGCGCAAATGCCCCAACTCCAAGAAATGGAGAATATGGAAACGACCGGGGCGATCATATCCATGCAGGTGTTGACTTTGCGATGCCGCTCGGAACACCCATCAAAGCAGCAGACGGAGGGGAAGTCGTCACAGCTTGTATTGGTTGCGACCCTGATGGATACGGTGCGCTGATTACGATTCGCCATGCGAATGGGCTGGAAACCCGATATGCCCATGTCAACACCATTTCTGTCCGAGTCGGGCAACGAGTCTCGCAGGGGCAGGTGATTGGGACGGTTGGGAGTCGAGGGCGATCGAGCGGTCCTCACCTGCATTTTGAAGTTCGTAAAAATGGCAATGCAGTAAATCCCATGCCCTATCTTCGCCGCCCCTAGCAAAACAAGATTGGTTTACAACCGTTGAGGTGTTTATGAAACGTATGTCTCTTCGATTTCTCTTGAGTAGCTCCTTAGTCGTTTTGCTGGTCTTAGGTTTTAGCACCATTGGTAGAACAATCCCCTCGCCCAATATTCCAGATGCAGTTCAACGCTGTGTTGAACCAGGATCTCGCAATGTTGAATTGGTGGGTACAGTCCGTGAACCGAATCGCACCTTTTATTTTCTACGAAATTATCTGTACGGTTTAGATGACCCAACGGAGTCCTGGTACAGCTTGATTCAGATTGAGGCAGGACGACAATGCCAACGTCTACGAGGCGGAAATTCGGGTCTTGCTCCCCTCAACAACTTCATGTCAGTCCAGGCTGCACGGCAACTTGAACTGCAACGCTATCAATGGGAAATTGAGCAAGCAGGGGGTCGAGCTACCTACGAACAACAGTTTAATCAACGGCTGAATCCACCTTCAAACAGTATGTATGAAGGCGTTGATATTTACCTTTCAGAAGAACAAGTTTGGGCACTGCGACAACTGGGAATTCGGTTTCCAGATACTTACCACCTGTTAACCAGACCTCTTAACCGCGAAAACAACCTATGAAACGATTTTTTATCCTCTGCTTTGTCACTTTTGCCCTTATCGTTGGGGGCTTCGCGTTGCGGAGTACCTCTCAGACGGTTCAACCAGGCATTCCTAATGTCGCCGCTTTATTTCAGCCCATTCGTTCCAGGCTAGAGAACAGCCAAATTCCACTACGATTACCCACTTACATTCCGCAATTGTCGTCAGATCCGGGATACACTCCACCTCCCATTCATGCGGTTCTAGATGAAACTTCCACCAATCAGCAGCAGTACACCATCATTCTGGGTTACTCCCCGGATTGCACAGGTGGAAATGCCTGTCGTTTGGGAACAATTACAGGCAAGTTAAAACCATCACAGTCGATTGAACAACAATTTGCAGAGTTCCGGCATTTGACTGGTGAACACCATTCTGAGGAACCAATGGCACCTGTTCAACTACCCAACAACATTAACGGATGGTTTATCCCCTGGGTTTGTGGTGCAACTTGCAGTGATGCACAGATTGTTTGGGATGAGTACGCTTACCGTTATTCAGTAGGAATTAAGGTAGGCGATCGCGCTTCTCTAGAGCGCATGGCAAATTCTACGATCGAGGCAGCACAACGATGAGAAGAATTTGGAAATCTATCCTACCTTTGTTTCTATGGTGGGGAATTTGGATTCTTAGTCCTGCGCCTGCTTGGGCAGTTGATGCTAATTTGGAAGCAACGATTTTGGATGTAATCCAGCAACATCCAGAAGCAATCTTGCGATCGCTTGCAACCTATCAAGCACAACAGCAGGAACAAGAACATCAAGCCCAATTGCAGACACTCAACCAACTAAAGCAGAATATTCCTGCTGTAATCGGCTCTTCACCTGTTTTGAAACATTCCCAAAACTCAACATTGACTTTAATTGAGTTTGGTGACTATGAATGTCCGTTCTGCATTGAGGCACATCCACAACTGCAGCAGTTTCTTGAACAGCACCCTAATGTAGAACTTGTCTACAAGCATCTTCCCATAGTTGACATTCATCCTGAAGCCCTATCTGCGGCAAAGGCGAGTTGGGCAGCGTTTCAGCAGGGTAAGTTTTGGGAGTTTCACAATGCACTGTATGAACGACAAGGGAATTTGAATGAACAGATTTACCAGGAAATTGCTACTCGGCTAAATCTGGATCTGGAAGAGTTCGAGCGCGATCGCAATAGTTTTGCTGCGACAGAAGCGATCGCTCAAGATATACAACTTGCAAATAATCTCGGAATTGAAGGAACTCCTTCTTTTCTTGCAATTACTACTGGAGCAATCGAATTAATACCTAGTTTGGATTTTCAATTGCTCACTGGGATTTTGAATCCTGCGACTTCAAAGTAGTTTGATTGAATTTGTGTTAAGGAGTCTCGATTAATTACCTTATTGCGAAAACCGACCCTTGCTACACAAGGCTTTTCTCATTAAAGGCTTCTATTTTTTGAGGTTCCCGTTAGCTAGGTCTGCGAGGAACCTGTTGTGCAACCCACATTGCGCACTTTAACTGTCACAGTCGAGATTTAGAGGCATAATCTTTTCAAGGTCGGTAACAAAGGGGGTGGCGTATTAGCAATGAGCTGATTGTACAAAACCTAGACCATCTG
>JAIXVO010000395.1 GCA_027482985.1 Cyanobacteriota bacterium | reverse complement strand
TTGCAGTTTGAGCGCGATCGCATTAATCGTGCTGGGACGATTTTTTTGATAGTCGGCAAAGTAGTCTTTGAGATTTATGGGATGACCGACTTGCACTTGGGCTTCAGCTGGGACCATTGCCAGTTCTGCAGCAGCGGCTTCCAGGGCATATTGCATTCGGTAGACCCGTTCTCGATCTGGCTCACCGAGGGCAGTAGTGAGGGCGACTGCTGCTCATAGCGGTGCAAGATATGCTGCTTCAAGGCGGGAATGCGATCGTTCCAGGCTGAGGAAGCCGCTGTCGTCGAGTCAAACTCATACGCTTGTTCCAGGGTCATCAAAACTTGCGCGGCGATCGCCTGTAAGCACTCGTAGGAGGTGCCCACCGGTGTGGTCGCCAACGCTTGTTCTAACTGGTGCAAACTCTGCTGGATCAGAGGCTACATACTTTGGGTGTAGCGGTACTTAATGATGATGGCCACCTGCCCCATCGCCGCTGAAACTGCTGGTGATCGACTAAATAGTAGAATGGCTTGAGGCAAAACACCTGGAACCAGTTCCAATTTCAACCGAAAGCACCAACACGCCAATAGGGGCAGCACCGTTTGCACAAAGCCGAGCAGGATCGGCGCGAGGCGGGGAGGATAAAAATCAGCCCTTGACATCAGTCAGCGGTAACCCTGACACCAGCGGCCCCTCAAAGCGACGGCCTGGCTAGCGGCTCGCACCCTGGCGACGATCGCGACGGGGCTGAGCACTACTGGAAAATTCTGGAATTTCTCGTAATACTTCTCTATAGGCCAGTTGACTGGTTCTATAGTGCTGATTGTGTTGTGAGGAAGTTCTGATGACTGCTACTTTACCGCCAATTGAACAGTCTTTGCCCAACGATCAGGTGGCTGCACCGGGGCTGCGATCGCACCGGACTCCCTACGTGCCCCACCATCCCCGCAAGATTTTATGTGTGTTTCCCAAATACAGTCGCTCCTTTGGCACCTTTCATCATGCCTACCCCCTGATGCGCCATGTCAAAGCGTTTATGCCACCGCAAGGGATTTTAGTGGCGGCAGCTTACCTACCAGCAGCATGGGAAGTGCGGTTTGTAGACGAAAACATTCAACCCGCTAAAAAGCAAGATTACCAGTGGGCGGATGTGGTGATTACTAGCGGGATGCACATTCAGCGTCCGCAAATTAACAAAATTAATGACTTGGCTCACAAATACGGCAAAATCACCGTCGTGGGTGGCCCTTCGGTTTCCGGTTGCCCTGAATACTATCCCGACTTTGACCTGCTCCACATTGGCGAGTTGGGGGATGCCATGGACAACCTGATCGAACATCTGGACAATACAATCGATCGCCCCACCCAACAACTACGCTTTGAGACGCGCGATCGCCTGCCCCTGGATGAATTTCCGATTCCGGCGTACCATCTACTGAACCTGAATCAGTACTTTATTGCCAATGTGCAGTTCTCCAGTGGGTGTCCCTATCAGTGCGAATTTTGTGACATTCCCGAACTGTATGGGCGGAATCCTCGCCTGAAAACACCAGCACAGGTGATTGCAGAACTTGATGCGATGCTGGCATCGGGCAATCCGGGAGCGGTCTATTTTGTGGATGATAACTTTGTCGGGAATCGACGCGCCGTGACGGAGTTGTTACCCCATTTAATTGAATGGCAGAAAAAAAATGGCTATCCTGTGCAGTTTGCTTGCGAAGCAACGCTGAATATTGCCCAAAGTCCGAAACTATTGGAAATGATGCGAGAAGCTTATTTTGGAACCGTCTTCTGCGGCATTGAAACGCCCGACCCGGAAGCGCTCAAGTCAATGGCAAAAGACCAAAACTTAAGTATCCCTATTTTGGATGCAATCAGAACTTTGAATAGCTATGGCTTAGAAGTCGTCTCCGGCATCATTCTCGGACTGGATACGGATACACCGGAAACCTGCGATCGCATTCTGGAATTCATTCGCTGCTCCAACATTCCCATGCTGACGATCAATCTGCTCTATGCGCTGCCCAAAACTCCTCTCTGGAGACGACTGGAAGCAGAAGGCCGACTTAATTTTGAGGCGGGTCGCGAATCAAATGTCGAATTCCTGATGCCCTACCATGAAGTCTTGCAAATGTGGCAACGTTGCATCACGACGGCCTATGATCCAGAATTTTTGTTTGAACGGTTTGCTTACCAATGTGAACACACTTATCCTAATCGGATCAAACCACCGAAGAGTGCGGCTCGTGTGAATAAGGAAAATGTCCGTCGGGGCTTAACCATGATGGCTAAATTGTTTTGGCACGCTGGCGTGATCAGCAGCTATCGCGATACTTTTTGGAAGATGGCCAAACCCGAAATCGAAAAAGGCAAAATCGAACGCCTCCTGAGCATTGGCTTAGTCGCTCATCACTTAATCGAATTCACGAAGGAATGTTCTAAAGGCATCGAATCGGCTTCCTTCTATTCCCAAAAGGTCGGCCGCTAACCGCTCGCTCATCCCCTCAACCCCAAAAGTGCAGCGCGGCAACCTTGGATGCTAAGCACGATCGCCCCGCTGGATGCACTGCATACACACATTGAACAACGCTAACACAGCCAAGACTTCTACCGGAATTTGCCAGGCCGCGGGAGCCACCACTAACCCTGCCAAAATGAGGATTGACCCAAAAATGGTCGCGACAATCAAAATCACTTCATCATCGAAGAGTTTGATACCAATCACAAACAAGCTAAACCCTAGAAACCAGTAAAGAAAGTGCATGGCGATCGCGATCGAGGGTGGACAAAACACGCAGGGCTATCAAAAAGAAGTCTTTGACCAGACTAAATGCTAAAGTCTACTCCAGATTACCGATTTCTTGATCCATCCGGTTCGCGCCCTGCCCTGGGGAGTGAAGTGCGCTAGTTTGAACTGCGGCTTCC
The DNA here is from genome assembly GCA_027482985.1 of Cyanobacteriota bacterium. GTDB lineage: Bacteria > Cyanobacteriota > Cyanobacteriia > Leptolyngbyales > Leptolyngbyaceae > JSC-12. The sequence goes on along the minus strand of JAIXVO010000395.1, from coordinate 21 downwards.
AGGACAAGCTGATCACCTTGT
>JAIXVO010000781.1 GCA_027482985.1 Cyanobacteriota bacterium | reverse complement strand
TCGTCACCTGCTGTTCGTCCTGATGCGATCGCCCCCGCGTCCCCCCCTCCCACCGTGGCGATCGATGTCACGGGGATGAAGTGCGCGGGCTGTGTCCGGGCGGTTGAGCAAGCCTTGCAACAGCAACCCGGTGTCGTGACGGCAACGGTGAATCTGGCGACGGAAGTTGCGACGGTGCAGTATCAGCCGGAAGTGATCGCGCCGGGAGCCTTGGCACAGGTCTTAACCGATGCGGGCTTTCCCTCGCAACCGCGCTTACCCGCCGGAATGACAAGCAGTGACACGGGACTGCTCGACATTCAAGCCCGCCGCCAGCAGGAAACCCGCAACCAGCTCTGGCGACTGGCGATCGCAACCATCCTCCTGCTCCTCTCCGCGATCGGGCATTTGGAAACATTGACTGGGATCACGTTTCCCTACCTGAATAACATTTGGTTTCATTGTGGGCTGGCAACCGTCGCGCTGATCGGCCCCGGTCGCCGGATGATCATCGAGGGTTGGCAAGGCTTACGCCGCTCTGCCCCCAACATGAATACCCTTGTCAGTCTGGGCACCTTAACCGCCTACTTCACCAGCCTGATTGCCCTCCTGTTTCCCCAACTGGGCTGGGAGTGCTTTTTTGATGAACCCGTGATGCTGGTGGGTTTCATCCTGCTGGGTCGCACCCTGGAGCAACAAGCCCGCCACCGTGCCGCCGCTTCCTTCCAGGCTTTGCTCGCGCTGCAACCCCAAGTCGCACGGCTGATTGCCAGTGGGCAACCGGATCTGGCTCAAGCCGATGCTGGCACCCCGTTGACGGCGATTGAAATTCCAGCGGAAACGGTGCGGGTGGGGGAATGGCTCCAGGTGTTACCGGGCGATCGCATTCCGGTGGATGGGCAAATTTTGTTGGGACAAACGACGGTCGATGAGTCGATGTTGACCGGGGAAGCCCTGCCTGTCTTGAAGCAAGTCGGTGATCTGGTGGCCGCAGGCACGTTGAACCAGTCTGGCGCGATCGCGATTCAGGCCACGCGAACCGGCAGCGATACCACGGTCGCCCAAATCATCGCCCTGGTAGAAGCGGCTCAAACTCGCAAAGCTCCGATCCAAAAGCTGGCGGATATCGTCGCGGGTTATTTCACCTATGGGGTGATGGCGATCGCGGCGCTCACCTTCCTGTTCTGGTATTTCATCGGCACCCACATCTGGGCTGACCAATTGGGGATCGGCACTCTCCCCACCGCGATGTCCGAGATGATGGGCGATCGCTCTCACCTGATGGCGCATCACCTCCTGACGCATCATGCCCTCACCCCCTCGCCGCTGTTGTTGAGTCTGAAACTGGCGATCGCGGTGCTGGTAGTGGCTTGTCCCTGTGCTTTAGGCTTGGCGACCCCGACAGCGATTCTGGTGGGATCGGGCATCGGGGCAGAACGCGGCTTACTGATTCGGGGGAGTGACATCCTGGAACGGGTACATCACCTCACCACCTTAGTCCTCGATAAAACGGGCACTTTAACCACAGGCAAACCGACCGTCACCGATTGTTTGCCGCATCCCGCCGCGCCCCTCGCGCTGACCCCGACTTTACTAATGCAATTGGCAGCGACGGTGGAAAGTGGGACGCAGCATCCTCTCGCGATCGCGATTCAGGCCCAGGCGCAACAGCAAGGTTTGGCTTTACTGCCAGCGGAAGATTTTTTGACCGCACCCGGAAAAGGTGTTGCTGCCCGTGTCACAGTGCCCGATGAACCTACGCCCCATCTGGTGTTATTGGGGACAGAACTTTGGTTACAGGAGCATGAGATTACCCCCGATGCCACACTTCAGACGCAGGTGCAAGGCTTCATGGCGGCAGGTAAATCCGTGGTTTATGTTGCTGTTGATGGTCAGGTGGCGGGGGTGATTGCTGTGAGTGATCCGCTGCGGGAGGATGCGGTGGCAGTCGTGCAGCAACTCCAAACAATGGGCTTACAACTGGTGATGTTGACGGGCGATCGCCACCCCACTGCGATCGCCCTTGCCGAATCCCTGCATCTACCGCCCACTCAAGTGATCGCGGAAGTGCGCCCAGAGGAGAAAGCGACTGCGATCGCCCAACTCCAGTCGCAGGGAGAGCAGGTGGGGATGGTGGGTGACGGGATCAATGATGCCCCGGCTCTGGCGCAAGCGGAAGTCGGGATTGCACTCCACTCGGGAACGGATGTGGCGACGGAAACTGCGGGCATTATTTTGATGCGCGATCGCTTAAGTGATGTAGTTCAAGCAATTCAGCTCAGTCGCGCAACATTCAACAAAATTCGGCAAAATTTGTTTTGGGCCTTTGCTTACAACGTGATGGGCATCCCCTTGGCCGCAGGGGTGTTGTTACCCAGTCAGGGGATTCTACTGAGTCCAGCCGCAGCGGGTGCCATGATGGCCTTCAGTTCGGTGAGTGTGGTATTAAACTCACTGCTGCTGTACCTGACGGTTCCACCTTCGCCCAATCTTAATCATCCAGCGTCCTAATTAGACTGTTCCTTCATTACAGGGTGCCCACGGGTGGGGTATTGTGGCTAGGCGTGTAAAGTCTCACAATTGAACAGGGTATTTTAGGAAGGAGGGCGAGTTGCCAACCTGATCGCCAGCTACGATGTCCTCAGGATTGATAACTC
>JAIXVO010000104.1 GCA_027482985.1 Cyanobacteriota bacterium | reverse complement strand
CGTCAGCGTCCCTGGTATCAAACTGCCGTTCAGCATGGGCAACCCACCTGGAGCGAAATTTACCCCGATATCAGTACCAAAGCCTTGGCGATCACCGCAGTTAAGCCCATTTATGATGCCAACCAGCAGTTGCGTGGGGTGTTGGGCAGTGACTTTATTTTTTCGCAAGTTAATGAGTTTTTACAGCGACTCAAAATTGGTCAATCGGGTCAGGTGTTTATCATTGAGCGATCGGGGATGCTGGTGGCCACTTCGACCGCCGATCCCACTTACAAGATTGTGGGCGACCAGACTTATCGCATTAAAGCCGCTGCCAGTGATAGTTATTTAATTCGGCTCAGTGCTCAACATTTAGAGCAACAGTTCCGCAACTGGCAACAGATTCAGCAGCCTCAAGGCTTTGATTTTGACATCAAAGGGGCGCGGCAATTTCTGCAAGTCACGCCACTGCGCGATCGGTGGGGGTTAGACTGGCTGATTGTCGTCGTCGTGCCCGAAGCCGACTTCATGGGACAGATTCAGGCCACCACGACTGTTACGGTGTTGCTGTGTGTACTATCGGCGGTGGTGGCGACCATCATCGGCTTACGGACTTCGCGCTGGATTGTCAAACCGATTTTGCATTTGAATCAAGCTGCGAAAGAACTGGCAAACGGTCACTGGAGTCAAAAGCTACCGATTCAACGAGCAGATGAAATTGGGGAACTGGCCGATTCCTTTTCGAGTATGACGGAGCAACTGAAAGCATCGTTTGAAACATTGGAACAAAAAGTTCGCGATCGCACCGAAGGACTGGCTCAAGCAAATCGAGAATTGGAGAACAAAAACACTTTAATTCGACATGTCTTTGGTCGCTATTTGAGTAATGAAGTCGTCACGAATTTATTAGAAACACCTGATGGTTTAGCGCTGGGGGGAGAACGTCGCAAAATCACCATTCTCACCTCCGATCTACGCGGCTTCACCGCCACAGCCGAGCGGTTGCAGCCGGAAGAAGTGATCAAAATTTTGAACTTTTATCTGGAATATATGGCGGATGTGATCACCCAATACGATGGCACGATTGATGAGTTTATGGGCGATGGCATTCTGGCCTTATTTGGCGCACCCACGCTCCGCACCGACGATACCGAACGCGCGATCGCCTGTGCGATCGCCATGCAACAGGCCATGGTTCCCGTGAATGCCCAGATCCAAGCCTGGGGATTTGCGCCCCTGGAGATGGGAATTGGCGTGCATACGGGGGAAGTGGTGGTCGGAAATTTAGGCTCTGAAAAACGCACCAAGTATGGCGTGGTCGGGAGTCCTGTCAACCTCACCTATCGCATTGAGTCCTGCACGGTCGGCGGACAAATTTTAGTCTCTGAAGCGGTGATGTCAGAAGTGGGTGATTTAGTGCAGGTGCTGACCACTCAACAAGTTCAAATGAAAGGGATACCGCAGCCGATTAAACTCTACGAAATTGGGGGCATTGGTGGCACCCATCACTTATGTTTACCCCAATTGGTCGAGCAATATCGGGATTTAACCGAAGCGATTCCGGTACGTTATGTCACCTTGGAAAGCAAACACATTGGCGATCGCTGTTACGATGCGCAAATCATTCAACTCTCTGATCGAGAAGCTTTAATTCGGCAATCCGCGATCGCCTCAGTGCAAACGCGACCTGACCCTTTAACGAATCTCAAACTCTCCTTTGGCAATGCCACCGCACCTTCTCAGCAGGAAGATTTTTATGCCAAAGTGTTGCCCAAACCCGCTCCTGACGATAGTTTCTACATTCATTTCACAGCGCTATCCCCAGCTATTCGCCACTATCTCAACCAACTGCAACAACTGGCAAGCTAGTGCCGTCAGGCAGGAGGCAAAACCGCTTTAGGGTGGGTTGAGTAGTGGCTGGATGTCCGGCAACGACGGCACGTCTGGAACTGTCCGACACGGTTGCGGTTCGAGAGATCTTCTAACACAAATGCGGGCGCGAGTCGTAACCCCTCAAATGGGGATGGGGAATTGGGCGACGGCATGAGCCATAAACATGAGTGGAGCTAGCCCAACGCCGACGAACCCACTCATATTCCGCCAAATCTGTTGGTGCATAGTATTGATCAATGACTGCCACCCACCTGGATCGAACGAATATCGCGATCGCCAATCTGCCGCGATCGCCCATTCTCCCTGACCCACCTTTACAATTGAACTTAGTGTACATGCCTGCCTGATTTGCCACCATGACCCAGCCCGTAGAATTTTTGGATGCATATGATGTCGTCGTCGTCGGTGCCGGACACTCCGGGTGTGAGGCGGCATTGGCAACGGCGCGGTTGGGCTGTCGCACCCTGCTGTTGACCCTGAACTTGGACAAAATTGCGTGGCAACCGTGCAATCCTGCCGTGGGTGGCCCCGCCAAGTCGCAACTGGTGCATGAAGTGGATGCCCTGGGCGGCGAGATTGGCAAAATGGCCGATCGCACCTACCTGCAAAAACGGGTGCTCAACTCCTCCCGCGGGCCAGCGGTATGGGCATTACGGGCACAAACGGATAAGCGCGAATACGCTGCCGTGATGAAAGGGATTGTCGAGAATCAGGACAATCTCACGGTGCGAGAAGGCATGGTGACGGATTTGGTGTTGGGCAAAAACGACGAAGTGATAGGCGTTGAGACTTACTTTGGGGTGGCATTTGCTTGCAAAGCCGTGATTCTGACCACGGGCACCTTTTTGGGTGGACGCATTTGGGTGGGCAATAAGTCGATGGCAGCGGGACGAGCCGGGGAGTTTGCCGCCGAAGGACTGACCGACACCCTGAATCGTCTGGGCTTTGAAACGGGACGGCTGAAAACGGGTACTCCAGCTAGGGTCGATCGCCGCTCCATCAACTTCGACAATCTCGAACCACAACCCAGTGACCCCGATGTGCGCTGGTTCAGCTTTGATCCGACTGCCTGGGTCGAGCGGGAACCGATGAATTGTTACCTCACCCGCACCACTGCCGCCACCCACAAAATCATTCGGGACAATCTGCATCTGTCGCCCGTGTATGGCGGTTGGGTCGATGCGAAAGGGCCGCGTTACTGTCCCAGTATTGAGGACAAAATCGTCCGCTTTGCCGATAAGGAAAGTCACCAGATCTTCCTGGAACCGGAAGGCCGCGACATTCCTGAAATTTACGTGCAGGGCTTCTCGACCGGATTGCCGGAGCCGATTCAACTGGCGATGTTGCGATCGCTCCCCGGTCTGGAACAGTGTGCCATGTTGCGCCCCGCCTATGCCGTGGAATATGACTATTTGCCCGCAACGCAATGTTTCCCCACCTTGATGACCAAAAAAATCGAGGGCTTATTTTGTGCCGGACAGGTGAATGGCACGACGGGCTACGAAGAAGCCGCCGCGCAGGGCTTGGTCGCTGGCATCAATGCCGCTCGCTTGGTGCGGGGACAAGAGCTGATCACCTTCCCACGTGAAGGCAGCTACCTCGGCACCCTGATCGACGATCTTTGCACCAAAGACCTGCGTGAACCCTACCGAATGCTGACCAGCCGTTCCGAATATCGCCTGATTCTGCGATCGGACAATGCCGACCAGCGCCTCACTCCCCTGGGCCGCGAGATTGGCCTGATTGACGATCGCCGCTGGCACCTGTTCCAACATAAGCAGGCCATGATCACTGCCGAACAAGAACGCCTGCATGCCACCCGCGTCAAAGAACATGAGGCCATCGGGAAAGCGATCGCGGCTCACACCCAACAGGCAATCAAAGGCTCCACGACGCTGGCGGAATTGTTGCGTAAACCCGGTTTCCACTATGCCGATCTAATTCACTTTGGGCTGGCCAATCCAGAGTGCGATCGCGCGGTGCAGGAAGGTGCCGAAATCGAGATTAAGTATGCGGGGTATATCCAGCGGCAACAAACCCAGATTGAACAAACTGCCCGTCAGGAACACCGCAAGCTCTCCCCGGATCTGGATTATCACGCGATCGAGACCCTCTCCAAAGAAGCCCGCGAAAAACTCGCTCAGGTGCGTCCCCTCACGATTGGGCAAGCCTCCCGCATTGGGGGCGTGAATCCCGCTGACATCAACGCTTTGCTGATTTATCTGGAAGTGCGATCGCGCCAAACTTCGGAGGTCGTAGTATGACTTCCATCACTGTTCATCTGGAGCCGCTGTTGAAACTCACTGACGAGCATTTTCTCCAGCTCTGTCAGGCCAATCCTGATGTCAAATTTGAGCAGCAGGCAAACGGAGATCTCATCATTGTGGCACCGACAGGCGGTGAGACGGGCAGTTACAACTCAGAAGTCAATGCGGATTTCGTGATTTGGAAACGTCAAACCCAATCGGGAGTTGTGTTTGATTCCTCCACCTGTTTTCGGCTTCCCAACGGTGCCAAGCGATCGCCCGATGTCGCTTGGATCACCGCCGAACGCTGGAATGCCTTAGCCCCTGAGGATCGCAAAAAATTTCCCCTGATCGCGCCCGATTTTGTCCTGGAATTAGTTTCTCCCAGCGACAACCTAGCCGATGTGCAAGCGAAAATGCGCGAGTATATAGCCAACGGCGTGCGGCTCGGTTGGCTGATTGACCCTGACGCAAAACTCGTTGAAATCTACCGTCCTGGTCAACCTGTGGCAGTCTTGCAAGCGCCCCAAACCCTCTCCGGCGAAGATGTTCTGCCTGAATTTGAGCTACCCTGCGATCGCTTTTTTCTGGCATGACTCGGTATTGCCGGTTCAATCCCTCTCTCCTGTTAGCGCAGAGAGGGACTGGGTGACAGTGTCGGGTTTTCAACGCGCTCTAGCCCAGCAACGCGATCGCCCGTTTCGCGATGTTCTCACCTGTGATGCCATTGAGTGCCATCAGTTCGCCCGCGCTGGCGGTAGTTTCGCCGCGTTTCCAGGCAAAGGTGTCGCGCTTGGCGGGACTGCGCAGCATGATCGGCTCTAACATCCCGCTGGCACCGCCCGTAATGCCGATCAATACATCGCCCCCAAACAGGCGATCGAAGCCAGCCTCATCCAAAAATTCACCATCGGCTTCACTGCAAATTTCCCAAGCGACATCTGTAGGACGATAGAGCCGACGAGGATTCACAATGGACACCACCCGCACCCCATAGCCTTGCGCTTCCAATTGTTGCGCCGCTTCAAACACCGGATTCAGAATCATATCACCGATCGCCGCCAGCACCACAGTCTGACTGCCTTGACTCTCGTGCAGGACGATCGCGCCATCCTGTAACGCCTGCCGAGTTTGGGCAAAGGTGGTGCGAATCGGCAAGGGGGATTTACTCGCGGTAATCACAATCCCTTTATTGACGGCGGTCAAGCCCCACTCGTAACATACCTGAATACTGTTCGCATCCGGCGGAAACAGGGGAAACACGTTACCGTTACGCATCATCGCCGCGAAGTAAGCTTCAATTTCAGGTCGTTGGTGCGTCCAGCCGTTGCGACCCTGCTCCAATGCACCTGCGGTAAATAGGGTAATGGTGGCCGGGGTTGGTCGTCGCAATTCGGCCATCGCTTGAGTAACGGTTTGCCAGATTGGTAAGCCATTAATCGCAAACGATTCGTAGGAACACCAGAGCGTCCGCGATCCCATCAGCGCTAGACCTGCCGCCAACCCCGCACAGGCATCTTCACTCAGCGGCTCATACACCTGACCGTTGGGCTGTTGATTGTAAAGCGCATCAGTGACGGGGTGAATAATTTTCAACGCCTGGTTGATATTGGCAATCCCAGAGGCTTCGTTGCCATCCGCATTGGTGACCACATAGCCGCGATCGGTCTGACCGACGTAGCCCACCAGCCGCCCCATTGATGTCGTTGAAACTTTGGCCTCACCGCCAACTGCGTACTCTTCCAGCGGTAGTTGTCCCAAGTCCGGCAGAGGCAACACAAATTCCGTAACCACGGTTTTGCTAGCAGGACCACCATTGGCTCGCGCACAATTGGTTCGCACCAGTTCCCAGGCTTCCGGCGGCAAGGCGCGGGTTTTCAAAGCACTCACAATGTCGGGATTATCTAACGTGTGATGACCATACAGGTTATGCGACTTTGCCCCGCGCGCGTGCACGCCAGCACCCTTCAATTGTTTGATGATGAACACAGTGAGTTTGCCGCCCAGAGCCGATCGCGCCGCTTGATCTGCTCCTGCCAATACGGCCTGGGTAAAGGCGAGCCGTTGCCCGAAGCTAAAAGCAGTGCTATCGATAAAATCACCGGGTTGATGCTGGTCATCAAAGTCTTTGGCATCCACCAGCACCACTTCCTCAAAGCCGTTGCCCCGCCAATATGCAATCATGCGCTCATTCGATAGGGTAGACACCATACTGTGGTGTTCCTGGGAGTAGCCATTCCAAACCAGGATCGGCAGGAAGTTTGTGGATTCAGGGTAGGCGGTATGGAAATGCCCAAAGGCACTCATGATGTAAGGTTCGCCCAGACCGCCATCGCCCACGGTGAAGGGGAATAGTTTGTCGGGATGCAAGCGGGCATTCGCCATGGCAAAGTGTTGACCCTGCCCTAAAGGTCCCGCAGGTGCCAGCAGACCGGGAATCTGTCCCGACAGGTGCCCTAACAAGCCATGCCGTTCGCGGAAGCGATCGCGCATTTGCTGGACAGTCTCAATGCCCATATCTTCCAGCGATCGATCCAGGAACATGGCACTGTAGAAGCCTGGGGCATGGTGACCGACTTCGGTAATGAAATTCTTATGCCCTAACATTACCAGCGCCGCATAGGCTTCCGCCTGACTGGCAAACCCGCCTGGATGACCGGAGGCTTTACTCCCAGTCACTTGTAACGTCAGGTAGCGCAACGCATCGGCATACAACAAGGTTTGATAGGCAGCGGCAGGATCATTGGGATTGGCGATCGCGACTTGCCCTTCCGCGATCGCGGGGGTTTTGCCGTACTGGTCAAATTCGGGGAAGGAGTCGCCGAAGTACTGAATCCCCTCGCAAAATGCGGGCGCGGACTTGGGGTTTGGGGTAACTGCCGTCATGCTTGAGGTACCTGGTGCAATGATGAAAGGGTTGAAAAGGCTCAATACCTTATCCTACACAGCGATGGGTACCAAAATATGTATAGTATAAATTCAATTCTCGCGACAGAATCTATACTAAAAAATCTATGCTTTTGCAGTTCAAGCATAGATTCAGGGAATAAAAACGGCTAACCTCTGGCACTTTGCCCTGCCACCCCTGATCCAAGGGCGAGATTAATTGGACACTTCTGCCATTTCGATGATGTTGCCGTCGTAATCTTTGACCAGGAAATTCAAAGGCTTCTCGCGCCGAATTTTGTACTTCAGGCGACGGCTCTGGAT
>JAIXVO010000834.1 GCA_027482985.1 Cyanobacteriota bacterium | reverse complement strand
AAGCGTCTAATAAAGGCTTTACCTCAGCAATCAAGCCTTGACTTTTTGCTTCGACCAAGATGCCTAAAATGCCTATGCATCGGAGGTTCAGTCTAGTTGCTACTAGCCGTCCTCGACGTTCATCAATCAAAACTTGGTCAGCTTGAATCTCAACTGCTAGGGCGATCGCCTCCGCTTCTCCAATATCAAGCTCATTGCTCATTGCTTCGACGAGTGTGCGATCGCTAACAGTAAGAGTTTGAATCCAATCAAAGGTTTGTACTTCAGTTGCACCTGCAACTGGAAAACTGGGATCAGTGAGTTCTTGAAAAACGGCTTCAGGAATCAGAACCGTTCCGTACAGTTGATGAAGCAGATGGAGTTGGTTAATTTCGGCAAGATTGTTGATGGGCGATGTATCACTGACAATAATCACAATCTACCCATTTCTCGCAGGTTTTGAATGTCCTGTTCAAAATCTTCCACCCCGTAATGAACTGGGATGCGACGACTAGCCAGTAGGTGCTGAAATGCGACACGGTGTATCCCTGCAAATCGGCTAGCCTGAGCAAGGGTAAGTTTTTCCCGTTGGAATAGCATGATAGCGATTTCTTGACGCATTTCTGACTCAGTCATGCGCGTTACGGTTAAAATTTCGTCAGAGACAACAACGCTCATGGCTAAATTCCTCTCTATTCTCACTATTTTACGCCACTAAACCAGCAACTGTCTGTGCGCTGTCCGAGCCCGCTAACACTGCGTTGGTGCGGACGGAACAGAGGTTATCGGTAGGAATTCGAAGTTAAGCTGTTGAGCATTTAAATTGCATGGTGACTTCTGCAAAGCCATTTCAGCAGGGCTTTCGGAGCAATTGTACTAGGGCGATTTGAATACCTAGCAACTTATCTGCCGCCGCACAACTTCACCGTTAGTCATCTGAAGGGCTGCGATCGCCCCCCTCTTCCTCCAACCACCGCGCGTACAAGTCCGGTCGCCGCTGGCGGGTGCGCTCGATCTGTTGCTCTTGCCGCCACTGGGCGATCGCCCCATGGTTGCCCGACAGCAGCACCTCCGGCACCTCCCAGCCGCGAAAGCTCGCCGGGCGCGTGTACTGAGGGTAGTCCAACAGTGGCGTCTCAAAGCTCTCGTAGCGCAGCGAGTCGGTTTTGCCCACCGTGCCGGGCATCAGCCGCACCACGCCATTCAGCAACGCTAGGGCCGGAATCTCGCCGCAGGTGAGCACAAAGTCCCCCAGGGACACCTCTCGAGTTAGCAGATGGCTGACCCGCTCATCCACCCCTTCGTAGTGGCCGCAGATCAGCACCAGTTGATCGAGGGTGACGAGATAGCGAAACAGATCCTGGGTCATGGGCTCGCCCTGGGGGGTGAACAAAATCACCTCCCGCTGGGGCAGTACCGGCAGCGACTCCACCGCCGCAAAGATTGGGTCAGGCTTCATTAACATACCGACCCCGCCACCGTAGGGTTCGTCGTCGACCCGGTGGTGCTTATCCGTTGTAAAGTCCCTTGGGTTGGTAAGATAAACTTCTGCAATTTGGCGCGCCAGGGCTTTACCAATTAGCCCTGACTCCAGGGGAGATGTGAAAAAGTCTGGGAACAGGCTAACCACATCTACTCTCAGATGGGAAGCCCCGGAGATGCCAGTTACCATAGCTTAGCCTGCTGAGGCCCCAAGGCCGGATGGGTTGATTACAACGCTCTCCATCATGCAGTACTAGAGTCTAGGTAGCAATTCTCGTCCCTTTGTTGAGCGGCCCATGTCTCCCGTTACGCACAACGCTATTCTGGCCATCGGCGGCGCAGAAGATAAAGTCCACGGTAAAGAGATTCTACACACCTTCTTCGAACGATCGGGGGGGGCCGCCGCTCGCATTGGTATTATTCCCTGCGCCTCGCGGGATCCTGAGGCAATTTCGGGTCGCTATCAGCAGATTTTTGCCGAGATGGGCGCGCCCGAGACGGTGGTGATGGATATCCGCGATCGCGCCCAGGGGGAAGACCCTGGCTGGAAAACCCTGGTCGAGCCCTGCACCGGGGTCTTTATCACCGGCGGCGATCAGGTGCGTCTGTGCGGGCTGCTGGCCGACACCCCCCTGATTGATCTAATTCGCCAGCGGGCTCAGCTGGGTGAGATTACCCTGGCTGGTACCAGCGCCGGAGCCGCCGTCATGGGTCACCACATGATCGCCGGGGGCGGCAGCGGTGAGACCCCCAATCGAGCGCTGGTGGATATGGCCATTGGCCTCGGGTTTGTACCCGAGGTGATTGTTGACCAACATTTCCACAACCGCAACCGCATGGCTCGGCTCATGAGCGCCATGGCCATGCAACCCAACCGCGTTGGTCTGGGCATTGACGAAGACACCTGCGCCCTGTTCGAGGGCGACGGAAGCTTTCAGGTGATTGGCAAAGGGGTGATTACGGTGGTGGATCCCGGTGAGATGACCCGCACCAATGAGCCCGACATTACTCCCACCGATCCCCTCAGCATCCACGGGCTGCGGCTACACCTGCTGGCCCACGGCGATCGCTTCGACATTACCCACCGCAAGGTGCTTGCCACCGCCCAGTAGCGAAGGCAGTGGCCATGGACCATGATTACTTTCCGGCCTCAGCCGGTAGGCTCCATAGGCCCACGACATGCTCGGTGCCGCCCAGGGTGACAATGTGGCGGTTGGGCCGTACCGCAAAGCGCCAGATATCGGTGTTGAATCCTACGATGGTTTCCACGTGGGTGTTTTGTTGTAAATCCCAGACGCTAATGGTCTGGGCCGCGTCAGAACTCCAGAGGCGTTGACCCTTAATCCTGACGTCGTTGACGTAGTCTTGGTGGCCCCTGAGAATGGCTTTGGGGGTT
>JAIXVO010000031.1 GCA_027482985.1 Cyanobacteriota bacterium | reverse complement strand
GCCAGTTCTGTTCCTGAAACCCGTATTCCTGAGTTGAGTGAGTCAATCCGGCTCATTTCATGGTGTAATAGTTTTTTTTTTTTTTTTCAGATTCGCTCGAAGCTGATTTTGCTCTTATAATCGCCTCATCTGTTGAGGAGTTTTCCCTGTGCTTGCGATCTATCCTGGCAGCTTTGACCCCATCACCCTGGGACATCTGGACGTTATTGAACGCGGATGTCGCTTATTTGAGCAAGTCATTGTGGCCGTTCTGCGTAACCCCAATAAAACGCCCTTATTTACGGTTGCCGAACGCATCGACCAGATTCGCCGTGCTACTGCCCATCTCACCAACGTTGAAGTTGACAGCTTTGATGGCTTGACCGTGACCTATGCCAACAAACGGCAGGCGCAGGTTTTATTGCGGGGGTTGCGCGTCCTCTCGGATTTTGAGATGGAATTGCAGATGGCTCACACCAATAAAACCCTCTCAGAAGAAATTGAGACGGTGTTTTTAGCGACTTCGAATGAGTACAGCTTTTTAAGTAGTAGCTTGGTGAAGGAAATTGCCAAGTTCGGCGGTCCGATTGATCACCTTGTTCCACCCCCTGTCGTTCCGGAAATCTACAGATGTTACGCCAAGACCCCTCTAGCCCCGGTCCCGAACACGGATTCAACCCCCAATCTGCCTCCGCCAATGGTGTCGCACCGAGAGACAGTGGGCGGTCTGGATTAGATATTCAGCGGGAACTGAATCGGTTGGAGGAAATGATTTTGGATAGCCCCCGGCTGCCCATTTGGGGGCGGACGCTGGTGGATGAGGAAAAAATCATTGAGCAATTGGACTTGATTCGGTTGAGTTTGCCGGAAGCGTTTCGGGAGGCAGACGCGATCGCCCGCCATAAGGAAGAGATTTTCCTGGAAGCGGAGCAATATGCCCAGGAAATTATTGAAACGGCAGATCGGCGAGCGGCTCAAATCATGAATGAGTCGGGGATTGTGCGGCAGGCGGAAATGCAGGCACAACAGATTCGGCAGCGGGTGCAGCAGGAATGTGAGTCGATTCGGGAACAGACGATCGCCGAGATTGACCGGATGCGGCGGCAGGCCCAACAAGAACTGGAAGAAATGCAGCGAATGGCGCTGGCGGAATGTGAACAAATTCAGGCGGGTGCTGATGATTACGCCGATCGCACCTTGCAAGAAATGGAAATGCAGATGGCGGAAATGCTCCGAATTATTCGCAATGGGCGGCAACAAATTCAGGTGGATTCCACCGTCCGGCGCGATCCGGGGATGCCCCAACGCCGCTAGCAGAATTGGCTTTAACGAGTCTGACAGGGATTGCTCGACCCAAACCACAGCGACCGTCGCTTAATTGTGTTAAAAACTGTAAAGATGAGCGATCGCGGTTTGCTGCCCAGATTTATGACAACTCCGATTCCTGGTACTCCTCGCCCGTTGTGGCGCGTTCTGTTGTGGTCAGCGGTGACGCTGCTGGCCTACTACGGCTATTACAAATGGGTGATTCAAGACGAATTGCGCCGCTACACGGGTCGTGGTTGGTCGGGTGCTATGTGCCTGCTGCCTTTTCTGGTGGGGGTGACGGTGCCACCGCTGCTGGCCTGGCTTGACCCAGATGTACCGACAGAGTTTGCGGGGTTGGCGGGATTGGGCATCGTCTGGATTTACATTGTCCAATTTCGGCTTTACTGCACCGTGAATCGGCTGTATCGCGAGGCGGGTTTGCCAGCCCCGTTAGTCGTTTGGTGGTTATTCATTCCTGGCTTAAATCTCGTCGTCGGGTTTCGTCAGATTCACTTTCTCAGTCAATATTGGGCCATGAAACAAAATACTTCCCTGGTTGATCCCCTTGCCAAAGCGTTACCGATTCTATTCGCCACGCTTGTTCTGATGCTGACAATGGTTTTCGGTACGCCTGCCGCCTTTGCCCAACCTGCATCGCCAGTGCTGGCCGTCGGTGGGTTGTTTTCCTTCAGCGGCGATCGCCCCACTTTGGGCGTGACCGATGGCTTATTGGCACCTTGCCCCACCAGCCCCAACTGTGTTAGCAGTCAAAGTCGGGATGGCAAACACCGGATTGAACCGCTGGATTTAGTCGGCACCCCGGCGGAAACGCTGGCGCAGTTGCAGGCGATTATTGCGGATTTACCCCGTGCCGAAGTGGTGGAGGCGACGGATACTTACCTCTATGCCGAGTTCACGAGTGCCTTGATGGGCTTTGTGGATGATGTCGAGTTTTATCTCGATCCAGCGGCAAAGGTGATTCAGGTGCGATCGGCCTCACGGTTGGGCGAGTCGGATTTGGGCGTGAATCGCAAACGGGTGGAAACGATTCGGAAAAAACTCAATGGCTTCAGTTTGGCGGGTTGATTGACTGGTAGAACGCGAACCGCCCTCACCCCAACCCCTCTCCCAGAACGGGCGAGGGCTTACAAGTCAGGTTTTCGGTTGCTCTAAATGACTTCGGTGGGGGCGGGGGAGCGGGAATGGTAGTCGTCGAGGGCTTTGGCGACAAACCATTCAAAGCGAGACATAAATTTAGAGGTGGAAAACTCTGCTGCTCGTTCGATACAGGCGATCGCGGAAAAGCGTAATTTTTCAAATTGCAGCATGGCTTCGCATAAACTCTCGACGGTGGCGTGGGGAAAGAGTAAGCCTGTCCGAAAGTTGAGGATGATGTCGTGCAACCCACTGCGATCGCAGGCAATTACGGGGACTCCATGCCCCATTGCCGAGATGGGGGACATGGCAAAGTCTTCATAGGCGGTGGGATAGATTAATGCGATCGCCCCCGCATAGATTTCGGCTAATTGAGCGGGTGAGACGGGGTTCCAGAATCGCACCTGATTGCCTGCAAGCTTCTGAAGGCGATCGCGTTCAGATCCCGCGCCGACAATCCATAGGGGGCGATCGAGCTGCTGACAGGCGCGAATCGCCAACTCGACTTGCTGAATCGGTTGCAGTTCGCCCACATACAGATAGTAGTCGCGTCCGGCGGAGCCTGTTCCGGGCACGGAGACGGGTGGGGGAATCAGTTCGGCAGTCCGGCGATAGAACTTTTGAATGCGGCGGCTGACGCGATCAGAATGGGTGACGAAGCGATCGACCCGTTGTGCGGCATAGAAGTCGTATTGGCGAAAGCGGGGCTGTAGCCAGTTGCCTGACCTGGACTGCGGTTGTAGGGGGAGGGGTTCCCAGAGGCGGCGCGGGGGAGTGTCGCAATAGCTGATATGGAGGGTGTGCGATCGCGTCAAGACTGATTGGCTACTATCCTCGCCAGAGATCGAAATCACCAGATCGTAACTGGATAAATCTAAGGACTCCCAGAAGGAGGGCAACCAGGCGCGGTAAACGGTTGGCAACTGGGACAATCCCGGCAACCGTTGCGCCAGGGTGGGGCGAATATCCCAATCGGCAAATTGCTGTCCCCATTGGGCGCGATCGACGAAGGCGGTATAGACCGGAGCCTGGGGATACAGGTGATGCAGGGTGGTTAACAACCGTTCGGGATCGCCATATTGCTGGAGGCGATCGTGTACCAGGGCGACTTTCATGCTGGGGTCTCTAGCCGGGTTTCGCCTCTAGTTTAGGGCAAGTGAGATCGGGACTCGCGATCGCTCACTTAGTTGCTGGCAGAAAGCCGACCTTATCCGCAAAAGTCTGGTGGTAGCGTAAGTCTCTGGCTAAAACCGAGATTCTGGGCTTGGGTGGCAGCCCCCCAAACCCCCCGAATTCAGGGGACGGTTGCGTCCCCCGAACCCCCTCCAAAGGGCAACGCTGGGACTTCGCATCTAGGCGCTGGTTGTGACGTTGTCCAGATCGCCGCTAGTGATGCACAAAAAAATGTGGAAAACCTTGAACGGTGGGGCAAAAAGAGGGGGAGCAACGTGGTTTGTGATTCGTTGGGTTTAGCGATAGCATGGGGCTGACCTGCGGACGCTGGAGAGAAGGCTGTGAGATGGATTCGACATGGGCGATCGCTGTGGGTATTCCTGTGCTTGGTGGTCTGCCAGGGTTGGTTGTTACCAGCGGGATGGACGGTTCCTTTAGCGCCGCATCCGGTGGTGACGCCCTATGAACAGCGGGCGCATCCTAACCCGGATGGCATTGGGAAGGTGTATTTGGGGCGGGAAATTGCGCAGGTGATGGGGCATCAGGGGGCGGGCTGGTTAGAGCGATCGAGTCGTGACCAGGAGGAACAACCCCAACGGTTGCTGGAGGATTTGCAATTACGCCCGACGGATGTGGTGGCTGATATTGGGGCGGGGACGGGCTATTTCAGCTTTCGGATGGCATCGCTGGTACCGGAGGGCAGGGTGCTGGCGGTGGATGTGCAGCCGGAGATGATCGAGATTTTGCAGTTCTTGAAGCAGGACAAGCAGATTTCGAATGTGGAGCCGATCCTGGGGACGGTGGAACAGCCGGGATTGCCAGCAAACAGTGTGGATGTGGCGCTGCTGGTGGATGCTTACCATGAGTTTGAGTATCCCCGCGAGATGATGTCGGCGATCGCGCAGTCGTTGAAGCCGGAGGGTCGCGTGGTGCTGGTGGAGTATCGGGCAGAAAATCCGCTGGTCTTCATTAAGCCGTTGCATAAGATGAGCCAGCGGCAGGTGCGGCGAGAACTGGCTGCGGTGGGATTGAGATGGCAAAAAACTTACAGCAATTTGCCGCAACAGCATGTGATGGTGTTTAGCAAGTCCTGAACCGTAGCGATCGCGGGAGGACTTGACGCTAGACTAAACCAGAATGTTTTGGGTAAGGGCGCATGGACAATCCCTATATGCTGAATCCCCCTGCGATCAATCCATCGGAGGTGCTGCCTGTGGCGATCGCGCATCATCAAGCGGGACGGTTAGCCCAGGCGGAGCAACTGTATCGCCAAATTTTGCAGGTGCAACCGCAACACGCCGATGCCCTATCGCTGCTGGGCGTGATTGCCTGCCAGCAGGAACGGTTGGAACAGGGGATTGCCCTCTATCGGCAGGCGCTCGCAGTCCGACCGGAACATCGACAAGCCCGTGAAAATCTCAGCATGGCTTTGTGCAAGCAGGCTAAACGCCTGACGGATGAAGCCATGACCAACTTAAACCTGATGATTAACTTTGGCTCTAATCCGGGGCCAACCCATGTCATTTTGGGGTCGATTTACCAGGAACAGGGCGCGTTAGAACAGGCACTCAACCACTATCAGCAGGCTTTGGCACAGCAGCCCAACGATGCCAATGTGCTGAATCGGATTGGGGTCGTCTTGCAGACCCAGCATAAATCCCATCTGGCGATTCATTTTCACCAGCGGGCGTTAGCACTGCAACCGCAAAATCTGGATGCTTTAATTAGTTTGGCGAAGGTGCTGTTGGATCAGGGTCAGGTCGAGGATGCCCTCCGTTATATTGACCAGGCATTAGCCATCCAGCCGCAACATCCGATCGCCCGCTACAATCGCGCCCTCATGCTGCTAACTCAGGGACATTTCGGGGCGGGTTTTCCGGAGTATGAATGGCGCTTCCAAACCTCAGAATTTCCGCCCTGCCCGTTCCAACAACCCAAGTGGGATGGGTCGGATTTGCAAGGCAAAACCCTCTTACTGCACGCGGAACAGGGCTTAGGCGATACGATCCAGTTCATTCGCTATAGCGCGATCGCCGCCCAAACAGGGGGCAGAGTCATTCTCACTTGCCACAAACCGTTGATGCGGTTGCTCTCTACCCTGCCCGGCATCGCCCACATTACGCCGATGGGCACACCGCTACCGCCCTTCGATGTGTATGTGCCGCTCCTCAGTTTGCCAGGAATCTTGGGCACTACCCTAGAAACAGTCCCCGCCACAGTCCCGTATCTGCACAGCCCTGACCCCACCTGGCAGCTCCCCCCCGCGCCCGTCACCCAACCCCGGCTCAAAGTGGGACTGGTTTGGTCAGGCGGCAATCTTTACAAACACAACCAATCGCGATCGTTCACCCTCAGTACCTTAGAACCGCTGCTCCAGGTGCCCAACATCGCCTTTTACAGTCTCCAAAAAGGCATTCCGCAAATCGAAATTACCAATCTGGGGTGGCAAGAAAAATTGGTCGATTTGAGCGATCGCCTCACCGATATGGCGGAAACTGCTGCTGCGATCGCCCAACTGGATTTGGTGATTACGGTCGATACCTCGGTGGCGCATCTGGCGGGAGCGCTGGGCAAACCCGTATGGGTGTTGTTGGCGCAGGTGCCTGATTGGCGCTGGCTGCAAGAGCGGACGGATAGCCCCTGGTATCCCACCATGCGCCTGTTCCGGCAGCAGCAAGCGGGGGATTGGCAAGGTGTGATCCAAGCGGCGATCGCAGCCTTATCCGAGATTTAGGCTTCCGGTGTTTCTTCCAGGGTCGGCGGCGTGGTTGGGCGATCGCCCTCAGCAGCAGCTTCCTGCCTAGCTTTGCGG
>JAIXVO010000167.1 GCA_027482985.1 Cyanobacteriota bacterium | reverse complement strand
GTCCTATAAGCCCACCCACACCAAGGTTATGGGCGTTATCCCTAAGTTAAATACCCCGACGGTAGCCCAGGTACAGACAGCCTCAAAAAATCTCCTATAGAGCTCCAACCAGATCTGGAAGCAGGCTCTGGCCTATTGCCTAGGGTGATCTCAGGGGCGATCGCCCCGCACTAGGGACAAGTCTGTTGAATACTATTAGAGGCAATGAGTATGAGTCTGGGTTAGTAACCGGGGGAGCTATGAACTTTCAGTCTGTGATTGCGACGCTGAATGACTTTTGGGCCCAGCAGGGCTGTGTGATTATGCAGCCCTACGATACGGAGAAGGGGGCAGGTACGAAGAGCCCCCATACGTTTTTACGGGCGCTGGGGCCGGAGCCATGGGCGGTGGCCTACGCGGAGCCCTGCCGACGACCGGCGGATGGGCGCTATGGGGAGAACCCGAACCGCTACCAGCACTATTTCCAGTACCAGGTGTTGATTAAGCCATCGCCAAGCGATATTCAGGAGACTTATATAGAGTCGCTGCGGGCGTTGGGCATTAAGCCGGAGGATCACGACATTCGGTTTGTGGAGGACAACTGGGAAGATGCGGCGGTGGGTGCCTGGGGCGTCGGCTGGGAGGTGTGGCTGGACGGGATGGAGGTGACTCAGTTCACATATTTTCAGCAGTGTGGAGGGATTGACTGCCGCCCAGTATCGATTGAGCTGACCTATGGGTTGGAGCGATTGACGATGTACCTGCAGGAGGTGGATGCGATCGCAAAAATTCGGTGGAATGACCAGCTCACCTACGGTGACATCTACATGCAGGCGGAGATCGAGAACTCGACCTACAACTTTGAGGCCTCGAACCCGGAGCTCCTGTTTACGCTGTTTGAGCTGTACCAGCAGGAGGCCGAACAGCTGATGGATAGGGGATTGGTGCTACCGAGCTATGACTATGTGCTGAAGTGTTCCCACACGTTTAATCTGCTGGATGCCCGGGGGGTGATCTCAGTAACGGAGCGCACCCGCTATATTCGCCAGGTGCGGGGGCTGGCTCGGCGAGTGGCGCAGCTCTATCTAGAGCAACGGGAGAAGCTAGGATTTCCGCTACTTGGGGCGGTTGCTCGAGAGGTGGCTTAGAGAAACAAGGTGGGGAGGCGATGGACTGTTAGTTAACCGAGGTTGGTTGACGATGA
Organism: Cyanobacteriota bacterium; assembly: GCA_027482985.1. Lineage (GTDB taxonomy): Bacteria > Cyanobacteriota > Cyanobacteriia > Leptolyngbyales > Leptolyngbyaceae > JSC-12. The sequence continues at coordinate 3,354 of JAIXVO010000167.1, read as the reverse complement.
CATTGCCGGTACCGGGACATAGACCCGCCTTTGGAACTGCTGGAACTGTGGCCAGAGTTTCATGATCGGCGGCTGGGGCGATCATGAAACTCTGGAGCCGACGCATCGTCGCCCCTAATGGACACGCAAGAAAATAAGGTACTAATTGCCGACTTTTCCAGTGGTGCATTGCTGCGCGAATGCACCCTACAGCGATCAACGCACCCGGTACTTTATTTAGAGGCATGTCCCTAACTGTCTGCGATTGAACAGCGCGTCTACCAAGATGCGATCGCTGCTCTACAGAAGTGCCATTACCGCACTAAAAATTTCTGGAGTGGAGCCAAGCACTATCAGTCAATCAACACTATTGGATTATCACAGGCACTGCCATTGGCAGTTTTGAGGCCACCCAGCAGGTTGGCAACAATGACACACTGCTTAGCACCAGGAGACTCGATCGCGATCACAAAGGGCAGATTATCTCGATTGGTAGGTAGCCCCCGGTAGTCAAAGGCGATCGTATTGGCCTGAACTTGGGCACCATTTCTAACGACGTAAGCGTTCAATCTTATCCTTCCTCGCAGACCGGCATCGCCGCCTAGAACTTGGGCGATACCTGCGGCACCAACGGGGCCAACTTGTACGGTGGGTGGAGTTGTGGGTAGAGTCGCAGGATCTTCGATCACTGTGATCTGTCGCGATTGGCGACGTTGAATGGCATCTTGCTGGGTGTTTCTAAGGGTGGCTACTAGGTCACTGCGCACAGCACTGGCCCGCTGGCGATTGAGAAACCCCAGCCAGCCGGGGGCGGCGATCGCTGCCAGTACGCCGATAATAATAATGACGACCAGTAGCTCAATGAGGGTAAACCCCGCCTTAGATGGCTTAACCGGTGTGCGCAAGTGTTGCATGGAAGGGCACCAAAATTAAGAAAAAACCAGCCTAAATAAATCCCTAATGACCCTAAGACTATTATTGTTCTTCTGGTAGCTTGTCGAGCACGCCTCGAATCAACACTTCAGATTTTAGAGTGGGCAGTCGCCCAGCCTCAGAAAATGTAACAAATCCTGCTTTTTCTGCCGTCGCGTTGCCGCGTAAAAAGACAACCAAAGTTTGGTTACTACCGGCACCGTCTTTACTGGTGGTATTTTGTCTTACGCAGGCATAAAAATTATCTTTATCAGCCGGGCTGGCCAAATAATTAGCATTAGGGCATTCAGGAGTATTCCCCGCTACTGGATCATCGAGGAAGTCGGTGAGGACTACTAGATTGCCATCGGTGAGACCAGTGGTCGCTTTTTTCCATTTATCAAAGCTATTGTTTCTACCAGTGGGTTCTGAATACCCAACAGTATCGAACAAGTTCGGCAGGTTAGCGGACGTATACCTGGGTAGCTCGTAGCGAACAATTCTAGATTTGCCGCCCCATATAGTGTCGTTGCCATTCGGTTGTTGCGCGTATACAACCAGGGTGTAATAGCCCTGGCGAACCTTCAGCGTCTCGCACTCTCTAATATCTTGGCCGCTGAATGCGGTAGAGCAGACCTTATTAAACAAGGCTTGAGTGTTGGCATCGCTGGGGTCTACTGGGTCAAGGCGCCAAAAGGCCAGTACCGGAATCTCACCGTTATCAGGAAAGTCATCAAGCTGCCCGATTACGGCAGCGGGGCTGGAATAGATATAGACCGCCTCACCGGCATCGCGAGCAATGTAGTCGAGGGCACGGCGCATGTCTTGCTGGGTTTGGGTGAGCACTTCTTCGCGGCGGTTGATTTGCAGCAACTCGACCACTAAATAGAGCATGGTAGAGATGATGATACCCCCCACCACGACCGCAATCAGCAGCTCGATGAGGGTAAAGCCGCTGCGAAGGGTGAGTCTGGCCCGCAGCAGCCAAGCCAGGGTGAACGAGTTAGGAGAGGTTTTGTTGGCCATACGGGTGGGTGCCCCCAGCGTGAGTGATTAGATGATGAGGTGACTAGGGCTAATTACAGCCCGTGGGTACTGAGGCGGTGGTGCTCAGGTACTGGATGTAGTTGCAAAGGGAAGCCCCATCGCTAGCTGTAACCGTGGTGTATAACGCCGCTAGGGGGCGGGCGGTGCGCTGCCCTTTGCTGCTCACCATTCTTAGCGAGGCTGGATCTTTGGCCAGGTTGCCACTGCCTGTGGCGACTACGGCATCGTAGTCGTACACCCGCACCCCTAGGTTAAAGCTGACCGGCACACTGCCCACAAACCTGCCGGGGGTACGGTAGACCTGCACGGCAAACCGCTCACCATTAAGCTCTACGGCACGGGTTCTAAAGGCCGTGCTGGGATTGGCAACGGGCGCACCGTAGGTAGGGCCAGCCACGTTGGCCACTAGGCTATCGGCGGTGTAGGTGCCGGTAAAGGTGGCTGATGGGGGCAGGTTGGTGAGCGTCGGACTAGCGGCAAAGGCCTCGCCCCGATCCATGAGCTGGCGTACCTTGTCGATTTCGGTTTGGGCGAGCCCTAGGGCCTGCTCGGCCTTTTGGCTTTGCACCCGAGTGGCCACCGAAATGAGCAGGGCTGGAGCAATGGCGCTACCAATCAGACCCACCATGACAATGGCGACTAGACACTCAATGAGGGTGAGGCCATCGCTGGTGCGGGTGGCTTGCAAATATCGTTTGAGCCGATGGGTGATCACGATCTACAGGTCTCCATAGCGCCGATAGGGCTTAAACACTGACGGGGGGCAAGGCCTAGGGCGAGAAAGCTCTCTCGCCCTAGGCCACTACCTTAGGTGGGGCAAGTGCCTCGGATGCTTGGATCGAAGACAAAGTTGGTGGCGTTTGTTTTCGCGCACCGCAGGTTGACGATGTAGGGGTCATCGGCGGGCAGCTCGCGGTAGTACTCGCTGCGGGGGGTGCCAATGTTGACAAAACGGCGAGCCGCCGGGGCGGGGGGCAGGTAGAGCAGAGCGACGTCGTAGCCCCATCGCCGTGCCGGGGGCGAGTAGTAGCCCAGTCGCTCGTTACTATCGGGGTTTTGGCCACTAACGGAGTTCGGGCCTGGTTGCCAGGCATCGTGCTCAAAGGGGCCAGTGGCACTGGTGGAAAAGTTGAGCTGAATAAATGACCCGGAAATGTAAAGCTCTTGACCACTCCAGGTTTCTAGGAAGCGAACAAAGTTATGGAGGCCGCCGTAGCCCTGCTGAGGGCGCTGGGGCACGAGGCCGCTGATGAAGGTGGCATTGACAAAGGTTTTGGTGGCGCTCTGAAGGTTCTTTCGGCGATCATTATCGTCGGTGAACTGCGTCCACAGATCTTCGGTATTGTAGACATCGTAGAAGGGACGAATGGCCGGCGCGGTGGCCACATTGTTGCGGTAGTAGGTGCCGTTGCGGTC
>JAIXVO010000157.1 GCA_027482985.1 Cyanobacteriota bacterium | reverse complement strand
CTGGATTCCACCGAATGGGAAAAAATGGAAGCCGGACTGAAGGTGGCGGGGGGCAAATGTATCCTCAACTCGACCAACTATGAAGATGGCGAACCCCGGTTCCTGAAAGTCCTGGAACTGGCGAAACGGTATGGAGCCGGGATCGTGGTTGGTACCATCGACGAGGATGGGATGGCGCGAACGGCGGAGCGGAAATTCCAGATTGCCCAACGCGCTTATCGGCAGGCATTGGAGTATGGCATTCCTGCCCATGAAATTTTCTTTGACACGCTAGCGCTGCCCATCTCGACCGGGATTGAAGAAGACCGGGAAAATGGTAAAGCGACGATCGAATCGATTCGTCTGATTCGCGAACATCTCCCCGGTTGTCATATTCTGCTGGGGGTATCGAACATTTCCTTTGGGCTGAGTCCAGCGGCGCGGATTGTGCTCAACTCGATGTTCCTGCATGAAGCGGTACAGGTGGGTATGGATGGGGCGATCGTCAGTGCGGCGAAAATTCTCCCCCTCGCCAAAATTGAGCCGGAGCATCAAGAAGTCTGTCGGCAGCTCATCTACGATCAACGGCGGTTTGACGGCGATGTCTGTGTTTACGATCCGCTCACTGTCCTCACGACACTGTTTGAGGGGGTATCCGCGAAAGAAGCGCGATCATCGAAAGATGCGCTGGCCGATTTGCCGATTGAAGAACGGTTGAAACGGCACATCATCGATGGTGAACGGATTGGCCTAGAAACTGCCCTCACGGAAGCCCTGCAAACCTACCCGCCCCTCGAAATCATCAACACCTTTTTGCTGGATGGGATGAAAGTTGTCGGGGATCTGTTTGGCTCTGGGCAAATGCAACTCCCCTTTGTGCTGCAATCTGCCGAAACCATGAAAGCCGCCGTCGCGCAACTGGAACCGTTCATGGAAAAGAACGAGGCCAATAGCTCGAAAGGCGTATTCCTGATTGCCACCGTCAAAGGCGACGTACACGACATCGGCAAGAACCTGGTGGACATCATCCTCACCAACAATGGCTACAAAGTCATCAACCTGGGCATCAAGCAGCCCGTCGAGAATATCATCGACGCTTACCAGGCGCATCAAGTAGACTGCATCGCTATGAGCGGTCTGCTGGTGAAATCCACTGCCTTCATGAAAGAAAATCTGGAAGTCTTCAACGATCGCGGCATCACCGTCCCCGTCATCCTCGGCGGCGCGGCACTCACCCCCAAGTTCGTCTACGAAGATTGCCAGAACGTCTACAAAGGCAAAGTCATTTACGGCAAAGATGCGTTCGCCGACTTGCACTTCATGGACAAACTCATGCCAGCGAAAGCGGAAGGGCTGTGGGATGATGGGCAGGGATTTTTGGGAGAGGAGGAGTCAGGAGTCAAGAGTCAGGAGTCAGGAGAGCAGCCAGCAGTCCCAACTCCCAATCCCGAACCCTCGATCCCGATGGAAATTGACACGGTGCGCTCAGAGGCGATCGCTGCTGACATTCCCCGACCCACGCCACCCTTCTGGGGGACACAGATGCTCACGGCTCAGGATTTGCCCTGGGACGAAATCTTCTGGCATCTGGATTTGCAAGCTCTGATCGCGGGTCAGTGGCAGTTCCGCAAACCGCGAGAACAATCGCGCGAAGAATATGACGCATTCCTGGCGGAGAAAGTGTATCCCATCCTGGAACGCTGGAAAGCCCGCATCGTCGCAGAAAACCTCCTCGATCCACAGGTGATTTACGGCTACTTCCCCTGCCAATCCGCAGGCAACTCCGTCCACATCTACGAGTCCCACTCCAGCCGCACACCCCTCGTCACCTGGACCTTTCCCCGCCAGCGATCGCTCCGCCGTTACTGCATTGCCGACTTCTTCGCCAGCACCGAGTCCGGTCAGGTGGATGTCTTCCCGATGCAGGCGGTCACCGCTGGCACCAAAGCTACTGAGTTCGCCCAGCAGTTGTTCCAAGCGGACAACTACACGGATTACCTCTACTTCCACGGCCTCTCCGTCCAGGTCGCAGAAGCCCTCGCTGAGTGGACTCATGCCCGCATCCGGCGCGAGTTGGGCTATGGCGACCTGGAACCGGATAACATCCGCGATATGCTGGCGCAACGCTATCAGGGTTCGCGCTATAGCTTCGGCTATCCCGCCTGCCCCGACATCCAATGCCAGTTCCAGCAATTAGACCTCCTGGGCAGCGATCGCATCGGCATGTACATGGACGAAAGCGAACAACTTTATCCCGAACAATCGACCACTGCGATCGTGGCCTATCACCCCGCTGCCAAATACTTCAGCGCCTAACTCTGCCACTCAGGTCATGAGTCATTGGAGCCACTCCCCTGACCCATGACCTATTACCCATGACCCCACCCAAAACCATAGGCAACCACCCCCATTTTTGCTAAACTATTAAATCGGTGCGGCGGCATAGCCAAGTGGTAAGGCAGGGGTCTGCAAAACCCTCACCCCCAGTTCGAATCTGGGTGCCGCCTTTTCGGACAAATTAAGATTCAATCCCGTGCTCAACGCCTAATGGCATCAGAGGTTTGGAAACATAAACAAGGCACAAAATAAACCAACCACGTTATCGTGCTCAACGCCTAATGGCATCAGAGGTTTGGAAACG
>JAIXVO010000463.1 GCA_027482985.1 Cyanobacteriota bacterium | reverse complement strand
GCCACTGTCTTGCCATCCGATCGCAATGGTGGCTATGCCTATGGCAACAATTTGGCGATTCGGCCCGCCTTACACCAAGCGAATCCCCCTGCCTACGTGCTGCTCTTGAATTCTGATACGCAAGTTCAGCCTGGCTCCCTGCAAGCTCTTGTGGATTATTTAGATCAGCATCCAACCGTGGGTATTGCTGGCAGTTGTATGGTGAATCCAGATGGGAGTGATTGGTCAACCGCCTTCCGGTTTCCCAGCATCTTGAGCGAACTGGAGGGCGGACTTCGACTCGGCCTTGTCTCTAAACTCCTGGCTCGCTGGAAAATCGCTCAACCGATGGGATCTGAACCCCAACCCGTTGATTGGTTACCCGGTGCCAGCATGATGATTCGCCGGGAGGTCTTTGAGGCGATCGGTTGTATGGATGAAGACTATTTTCTCTATTACGAAGAAACTGATTTTTGTCTGCAAGCCAAACGAGCGGGTTGGTCTTGCTGGTATGTGCCGCAAAGTCGAGTGATGCACATCGCCGGACAAAGTACTGGCGTAACGGATCGGAATGCTGCGCCCAAGCGGTTACCCCAGTATGTGTTTGACTCTCGCCGCCGCTATTTTGTGAAAAATCATGGGGTGGTTTATGCCCTGCTGACTGATCTAGTTTGGCTGTTGAGCTACATCATTTGGTCAGTGCGACGCACCCTCCAACGCAAACCCGATACCGATCCCCCGTATCTGTTGATTGACTCCCTTCGGAATAGCGTGCTGGTGAAAGGCATTGAACAGTGGCTAACACCCACTGCCAAAGAACAACAACAAGCCTGAGCGATCGCTCCAGCATTGCCCCCAAACAATCACCTGAATTCGGGTCATTGACTCTCAGCCGAGGTGAGATCCCCACGTTCAGGTGATTGAACCGCCATCCGCCTGTTACTGTGATAGAGGTGGGTTGCGAGATGAGTATCAGTCTGCTTTATGAATTATCTAATCGCCGTTTTTAGCGATCGCATTGAAGTCGAAACCGCTTACTCAGAGCTAGAACAGGCCAACTTGCCCATGCAGACCGTTTCCATCCTGGGACGCGGCTACAAATCGGCAGATGAATTTGGGTTTCTCGATCCGAAGGAAAAAGCTGGACAACTGGCAAAATTGATGTCGTTTTGGCTGATTCCCTTTGGGTTTGTGGCGGGCTTCGCGTTCAGCTTCATTACCGACCTGCATACTTTTGCCTGGGCGGGCGAAATTGGCAACCATGTGATTGGCGGTCTGCTGGGAGCTGGTTCCGGCGCGATGGGTAGCTTCTTTGTCGGCGGTGGGGTGGGGTTAGCCAGCGGCAGCGGGGATGCGTTGCCTTACCGCAATCGTTTAGATCAAGGCAAATATCTGATTGTGGTGCAGGGCAACGAAGCCCAAACCCTGAAAGCCTCTGGCATCTTACGACGGCTGAAGCCAGAAAACATTCAGGGCTACAGCGATTATTAGGGCAGTGAATAACCCATCGCGGTTTTAACCTTGAGCAGCGTTTGGTTGGCGATCGCCTCTGCCTTTTCTTTCCCCTGCCGCAAAACCGTATCCAGGTAGCCCGGTTCGTTCATGATCGTGTGGTACTTTTCCTGGATCGGTTGCAAATGGGCGATCGCGGCTTCCGTCAACAGGGGTTTGAACTGTCCCCAGCCCATCTCGGCGCATTCACTCGCAACGGCTTCTTTGGTTTTGCCGGAGAGCAGCAGATAGAGGGTCAGCAGATTGTTGCATTCGGGGCGATCGCGATCGCCAAACACCAGCCCTTTGACGGGATCGGTTTTACATTTTTTGATCTTGGTTCGAATCAGATCGGGCGGATCGAGGAGGTTAATCCGACTGAGGTCAGAAGGATCGGACTTCGACATTTTCTTGGTGCCATCCGTCAGGCTCATCACCCTGGCTCCTTCTGCTTGAATCATCGGCTCTGGCAACTTGAGGATCGGGTGCTTGGGTTTGCCGAATCGATGGTTGAAGCTATTGACAATATCGCGCGTCAATTCCAGGTGTTGTTTCTGATCTTCGCCGACGGGCACCTTATCCGGCTCGTACAGCATGATGTCCGCCGCCTGCAACACAGGATAGGTAAGCAGACCCGCGCCCACCTGTTCGCCCTGCTTAATGGCTTTTTCCTTGAATTGCACCATGTCATCCAGCCAATTGAGCGGCGTGATGCACATAAATAACCAGGCAAGTTCGGGATGCGCCGCCACATGGGATTGCACAAAAATTGTGGCATGGTTCAGGTCAATCCCGCAGGCTAGGTACATTGCCGCCACTTTGGCGGTGTTTTGGGCTAACTGACTGGGGTCGTGGGGGACGGTGATGGCATGGAGATCGGCCATAAACAGGAAGCTGTCGTACTGCTCCTGAATGTTGACCCAGTTCCGAATCGCCCCTAAATAGTTCCCCAAGTGCAACTCACCTGTGGGCTGAATCCCCGAAAGAACACGCGGTTTGGTCATACGAATCGCAATAAATTGGAATCCGGCTTGAATCCGGCAAGGCTGAAAAATTTAAGCTACATTAAGAAATGTAAACCAGATCGTTTACATTTTTCACTAACTGAGTGTTCTCATTATGTCTCACTCCCTGAACGAAACGCAGTTGCAACTGTTGCAAGAATGTCTGACGATGGCGCAGAATCTCGGCTCTCATGCCGATGCCGATCGCCGCTTCCTCGATTTAGAAGAAACGCTGTCCGATGATGCCGCCACGATCGCTGTGTTAGAAGCACTGTGGAAAGAGGTCTTGGCTGCCCGCCGCTCCGCAACCTACTGGGAACAGATCAGCGATGTCGAGCGATCGCTCACCGAAAATCTCGCCAACAACCATTTTCAGCTCAAGCAGAACTATTTGCGCTTGCTTCAGGAACAGTAAGCCGCCAGCCTACTGCGGTACGGGTGCAGCAGGAGGGGGTGGGGGTTCCGCCGGAGCCGCTTCTACCGGGGGCGGGGGTTCAGCCGGAGCGGGGGCTTCGTTCACGGGAGCGGCTTCGGGAGCCGAGGCCGGCGCAGCGGGAGCGGGTTCAGCATAGCTGGGAGCAGGAGCCGCCTCATAATTACCGCTAGATTCACCGCCAGAACGGTTGGAATTGCCGTAGGACTCTTGTCCACCAGAGTAGCCATCGGCACTACTAGGGTCATAGAAGCCGGAACGGGCTCGCGCTTGAACTGGTTTAGCTTTGATGGTGCCCTTCCGTCCGTCTAATGGTGGGACTTCGGGAAACTTCTCGACTTTCATCCCTTTCGTGGCTGCCATCATGAAACTCCGCCACACTTCAGCGGCGGTAGTACTGGCACTCCAGGTGGGGTCATTGTTGTCATTACCGAACCACACCCCGGTCGCAAGTTGCGGAATGTATCCGACAAACCAGAGATCGCGAGAGTTTTCGGACGTGCCCGTTTTACCCGCAGCGGGGCGATCGAGAGCCGCGACAGAACCCGTCCCGCCACTAATCACCCCTTGGAGCATCCAAGTGACGATCGCCGCGCTGCCCTTATCGAGTGCCTGTTTCGGTTCAAAGTTGGCATCGTAAATCACTTGCCCCTGGCGATCGATGACACGGGTAATACCATGGGCGGGAATGAATCGCCCTTGATAGGCGAGTGTGCTGTAGGCGTTGGTCAGTTCCAGCAGGTTGACTTCGGCAGACCCCAGCGCCAAAGAATAAGCCGGAATCAAGCTGGACTGGATCCCCATCGCTTTGGCAAGCTTGATCGTGGGTTCAAAGCCGACATCGACTAAGACTTTCACGGCAATGATGTTGTTGGAACGGGCGATCGCATCCCGCATACTCATCCAGCCGTAGTGCTTTTTGCTGTAATTCTTGGGCTGGTAGCCATCCACGGAATAGGTGGCATCCATATAACCATCGTTAGGTGAGAACCCAGCGGCGATCGCCGTGGCATACACCAGCGTCTTGAAGGAAGACCCCGGTTGCCGTTGAGCCTGAGTGGCGCGGTTAAACTGACTCTTCTTGAAATCAGTCCCGCCCACCATCGCCCGAATTTCGCCCGTTTTGGGATCGATCGCTACCAATGCCCCTTGAGCAAAGCCTTCATAGGGACCATAGTTGCGGATGGCATTCAGCATGATCTGGTCGGCTGATTTTTGCCATTTCGGATTCAGGGTGGTTTCCACCGTTAAGCCACCTTCTTCCAGTTTCTCTTTCGACACCAGTTTGGGGAGTTGCTGCTGCACGTACATCGTGAAGTACGGCGTTTGGCTATAGAAATTTTTGGGAATCGCGGGCTTGATGGTAATCGCTTCGGCTTTGGCCTGATCCGCTTCGGCACGGGTGATGTACCCCGCTTCCACCATCCGCTCCAGCACAATGTTACGCCGCGATTTCGCCGCCCCAATATCCACCAAGGGCGAATAGGCGCTGGGCGCAGGAGGCAACCCCGCGATCGTGGCGGCTTCCGATAGCGTCAGTTTGTCTACAGGCTTGCTAAAAAACACCCAGGCCGCATCCGCCACGCCATAGGCACCTGATCCCAGGTAAACCAAATTCAGGTAGCGTTCCAGAATTTGTTCTTTGGTCAACTCGCGATCGATTTTTTGCGCCATCATCGCTTCCTGGATCTTGCGTTCCATCGTCTGTTCGCGATTCAGGTAGACGATTCGGGCGAGTTGTTGGGTGATCGTACTGCCGCCTTCCACCACATCTCGCGCCATCACGTTACGGAGCGAGGCACGGGCGATCGCCTGAAAATCAATCCCGCTATGTTGATAGAAGCGGCGGTCTTCGGACGCAATAAATGCTTGTTGCAGTTGCGGGGGAATTTTGGCGAGGGGCAATTTCTGGCGGGTTGCAGGTCCCTGTTGTTGCAGAACGGAACCATCCATCGCTTTGATCGTCAGGGTGCCCCGGCGGACAAATTTGGGGACGGCTTCGGTACTGGGCAAGCCTTGTTCTAACTTGTTGTATTCCCAGGCCACACCGCCTGCCGCTGCTGCACCAATCAGTAACAACCAGAGGCGCTTGTAGGTATAGAGCGATCGCCCTTTATATTGGGGGTTCACAATGGGCCCCAGGCGATTTTTCAGCTGTGGTAACTTCAAAGCTTGAGCCATTTGCTGCCACCGCGAAGGCTCGGCGGTTGGCGCGGAGTCGGGATCAGGGACGGGGGGAGCGCTCTGGGACAACCGCGCCTTTGCTTTGCGGTCTTTTTCAGAAATGCTTTTCAGCTTTGACATGAAATTATCCACTACAAACCTCACCACCAAACGGCGCTATCCCTTGGAATTCTAGGTCAACCCGGAAGAACTTGCCGACCCAAGCGGGGTAACGAGCATCGGGTTCACAGTGCCTAGCTCAGAGACGAATGTCCGAGGGCAAGGGCAGCCACCAACATTCCAAGCACCAAAAAAGGCTGGGCACTCGCCTGGTACTTCACGTCGTTCTCCAGAGGATTGCGAAGAAAGTACATATCCTGAAACATAATTTGAGGAATTATTAACAGGATTAGTAGGGTAGCATACAGGTTTTGGTGTATGTGGATCAAGTAAGCCGCGATTCCCGTCTGGAATACGTCGATCATCAGGACGCAAATCCAGGCGGCGGTCGTGATGCCAAACATGACGGGGAGCGACTTTAAGCCCAATTGGCGATCGCCCTCCACACTTTTGAAGTCATTCACAATGGCGATGCCCAATCCCGCCAGACTGTAGAACAGGGTCAACACCATGATCGTGGGGGTCAACTCACCAAACAACGCCTGTCCCGCCCACCAGGGTAAAGCAATATAGCTGGCACCCAGGGCATAGTTACCCAGCCAGCCATTCTGTTTCAGCTTTAATGGTGGTGCAGAATAAATATAAGAGAGGAAGGAACCGCCGATCGCCAACACGGTAATCGTCGGGAACTCATGCCCTGCCCAGGTATCGAGGGCATAGGCGACCCCAATACCGCCCAGCAACAGGACGATGATTTGAGTGATCACCTGAGGCAGCGAGATCGCCCCGGAGGGAATCGGGCGGTAGGGTTCGTTGATCGCGTCGATTTCGCGATCGTAGAAGTCGTTGATGGTTTGGGTGTAACCCGTGAGTAAAGGACCCGACATCAACATGCAGGCGGCGGCAATCAGCACATTTTCCAACGACCAAGTGTAATTCCCGGAAGAAGCCGCACCACAGACCACACCCCAAATCAGGGGAATCCAGGTGATTGGCTTCATCAGTTGGAGGCGAATTTTCCAGATGGAGGTTTCGCCAGATTGCGCCCCTTTCATCCCCAACAATTGCCGAGTTTTGGCAGTGCGATCGCTGGAGGTAGCACTGTCGTCTGGAGTCACGGGGGCGGCATCAATGGGATTGGGGGGAGGAGTCAGATCAGACATAGGACGAGGGTTAGGAGAGAAGGGCAAGGAAGGGAATCGGTACGATCGCGCAAATCAAATCGCCAAAATCAAATCGTCAGAATGAGATCACCCAATGAGCGCGATCGCCCCGCTTAGAAGGACACGATCAAAAAACCATCCTGAAATTTAGCACCCGTCACGGATTTGCCCTGTAGTTCTGGTGGCAAAAACACGTTGCGCCGTTGGTCACCCGCTTCAATCGTCAATTCGGGACCATATTGGGTGAGTTTCACTTGCTTGCGATCGAACCCCGGCAGATACAAACTCACTTTCCGTTCCGCGACGTTCACAGCGATCGGGCGCGGCATCTGGTCAGCCTGATCAAAGTTGGGTAAAGCGTCTACCAGCGGTTGCCAATCATTCACGGGTTGCGGCGGCACGACGGTCAGCGGCAGCGGCGTAAATTGATCCGTCACGACGCTCGCATCGGCAGTTTGATTCAGAATCACGCCACCCACAGTCACTCCGGCTTGTTGCGCCGCGCCCCAGAGGTATTGAGCCGTCGCGATCGCGGCAGCATCGGCGGTCGTCACCAAATAAGCGGCAACTCGATTGGGGTCAGCCACAGCAGCTTTGCCTTGTTCCAGCAAATTGTTGACTTGCTTGGTTGCGGGTTGATCAAAAATGTCGTCTGTCCAGCCCACATTCAACACTGCCATCGCGATCGGTTGGAGTAAGGGCATCACGGTTCGCCCCAGATCAGAATTGACGAACACCTGCCGGAAGCGACGGATATACCAGCTCAGCACATCCGGCATCCCCAACATCCGCAGGGTGGTTTGGTCACCTGGCCCGTCATACACAATCACGTCGTAGCGATCGCTGGCATCATAATTCTTCAGCGCATTCAACATCAGTGCCGTATCCATGCCGGGTAATACGCCCAACTCCTGCCCATACACTTCTTTGAAGAAGGGCGTGCGCAGATATTGCGCTTCCATCTGCTTAATTTCTTCCCAGCTTTGTTCCAGCAGGGCTGCGGCTTGCAGTTGCACGACCTCCAAATCGGGCGCGTAAGCCGTGGGTTCGGCGGTTAAAGTCGCTCCCAGCAATAAGCCGACTGCGGGCCCCGGTGCTTGGGTCGCGAACAGCACCCGCTGCCCCTGACTGGCTAACCGCTTGGCTGCCCCGATTGCGATCGTGGTACAACCAACGCCACCTTTCCCTAAAAACGTGATGATTCGAGCCATTAATCAGGTCTCCCAGCTACCGCATACCTATCTTTACATTAGATCGCCCATCGGCCTCAGTTGCACATCCACCTGCTGACAGGTGCACCTCAACCGCGACTTGTTGTAAGAACGTTCTCTCTGCTCAGAACCTGACTCCCAACCCGCCTCAACTGCTGCGGCTCATGCGGCAAGGGGGGTGCTCAAACCGCTTCTACTTCGTCTTCAAAAAACCAAGTAGCAAACCGATCATCAAATTGAATCAATACACCGACACCATTACCATCCGTGATCTTAAAATTCCGGATGGTGCCAGTTTGTCCTAATCTTTGCACAATTTCATTGGAGACGCGATCGCGTAACCGCCGAACCTGAACCTTCTGACCGACTTCCATCTCGACTCCCAATCAATAAAACCAAGGATCAGTTTATCAGCGTCCTGTACCCGATACAAAACTTCATCGCCAAAGATCCCCGACTTTTTTTCAGAACTCGACCCAATCACACGTTCTCGCCCCCTAGCCCACTAAAATTCAAAGGGTGAATGCGATCGGGAGCACAAACCATGCTGGCAAAACGAATTCTACCCTGTCTGGATGTGAAAGCGGGACGGGTGGTGAAAGGCGTGAATTTTGTCGATTTGCGCGATGCGGGCGATCCGGTGGAACTGGCGCAGGTCTACAACGATGCGGGTGCCGATGAGCTGGTGTTTCTGGACATTACCGCCACCCACGAAGACCGAGGCATTATTTTCGATGTGGTCTACCGCACGGCAGAACAGGTGTTCATTCCGCTGACAGTGGGGGGCGGCATTACCGAGTTAGACACAATCAAACAATTGCTGCGAGCGGGTGCCGATAAGGTCAGCATTAATTCGGCGGCAGTGCGTAACCCCGATTTCATCAACCGCGCCAGCGATCGCTTTGGGAATCAATGTATTGTGGTGGCGATCGATGCGCGCCGACGGCCTGATCCGACTAACCCCGGTTGGGATGTGTATGTCCGGGGGGGGCGGGAGAACACGGGACTGGATGCGATCGCCTGGGCGGAAGCAGTTACCCAGCGGGGGGCAGGCGAGTTACTCATCACCAGTATGGATGCGGACGGCACCCAGGCGGGATATGACCTGGAGCTGACACGAGCGATCGCTGAGCGGGTAGAAATTCCGGTGATTGCCTCCGGTGGGGCAGGCAATTGTGAGCATATTTATGAAGCGTTAACCGAGGGTCGAGCGGAGGCAGCATTACTGGCATCGTTGTTGCACTATGGGCAATTGACCGTCGCGCAGATTAAAGACCACTTGCGATCGCACCACGTCCCGGTGCGGCAGTCGGTGTGATGACTCAGGTGAGGGATCAAGTGGTGCGATCGCCCTCAGCCGAGATTGGTCACTTCGCCGATGAGGTGGTGAGGTGAAGCGAGATGTCATCTTTTACCAGATTTTTCAACGGTTTCCAGAGTTGCTGTTTGAGTTTGTGGCACAACCTCCAGTGACCGCAAATCGTTATCGCTTCGAATCAGTCGAGGTCAAGGAACCGAACTTTCGGATTGATGGGGTATTTTTGCCGCCAGACGATGCGACCCCCCAAACGATCTTTTTTGCCGAAGTGCAGTTTCAGAAGGATGAGGACTTGTACCATCGCTTTATCGCTGAGTCGATGTTGTACCTCTACCGCAATCGCACCCGTTATGACGACTGGTACGGAGTCATTATTTTTCCTTCTCGCAACTTAGAACCCGAAAATCAAACGGTGCATCGTTCGCTGCTTAATGGGGATCAGATGCAGCGCATCTATCTCGATGAGTTACCCCAGACCGAAGCACAACCCATTGGGATTCGCTTAATGCAATTGACGATCGCGCCAGAGACGACCGCTGTCGAGCAAGCAAGAGCACTCTTAACCCAAGCCCAAGCAACGGCGGCGCTAACCAGAGAGGTGATAATAGAGATAATTACAACCATCGCGGTTTATAAGTTCACAAGTTTCAGCCGAGAAGAGGTGGAAGCCATGTTGGGACTGCAATTAGAAGACTCGCGCATTCTGCGAGAAGCCAAAGCTGCGGGACGCGAAGAAGGACGCGAAGAAGGACGCGAAGAAGGACGCGAAGAGGGGCGGAGAGAAAAAGCAATTGCGATCGCCCTGCGACTGTTAACTCGCAAGTTTGGGCCGCTGGATGAAGCGTTGCGCATACAAGTACAGGCTTTATCAGACGAGCAGTTAGAAGCGTTAAGCGAAGCCGTGTTGGATTTGACTGAACTGGCTGCGGTGACGGCATGGTTAGAGACACCGCACACAACCTGATGCAGTAACTCTAGGGATTATGCCCAAATCACTCCTGCTGACCTCTTTTGACATCTGGAAATCACATCACCAATCGAATGCGTCCGATGATTTATTGGCGGCATTCCTGCGGCGCAACCTGTGGGATGAGCCATTGCATTTACTCAGAAAGTTGCCCGTTGATTTTGAACAAGCTCCCGCGCAGGTGATTGCCACGATCGCCCAAGTCCAGCCAGATGTAGTGGTCTGTTGTGGCATGGCTGAACGGCGATCGCGGCTATCGGTCGAGTCAACTGGGAAACATGACGATGAGATCTTAACGACTCCCGTGAATGTGCGGCAATTAGTCAAAGGATTACCCATGACACGTGTCAGTCACCATGCGGGTAAGTTTGTCTGCAATCACACCTATTACACTGTGTTGAAATACCTGCGTGAATCTGAATCAGATTGCAAAAGTGTGTTTGTGCATGTCCCAGTCTTAACAACCGAGAATCGAGCGGCGATCGTGCAGGATTTCACCACCCTTTTGCACCGCTTCATGACGCTCTAATCTCCTCCATCGCAAGCTCCCACTGAATCCCCTCTAATTCCGGTGGGATGGGCATCTTGCCCGTCCGTGTCGGGGCTGGGTAAGATGGCCTTGCTTGGGCGGACGAGACGCTCACCCCACGGGTTTAAGCCATCACTCTAGGCAGGTTGGGGGAGGGGGGCGAAGACGGCGACGGGCACGCGTTTGTAGGCGGGAGTGCCCGATCGCGGATCGACTTGGGCGGTAAAGATGACATTCACTTCTGGGTAAAACATCATGGCAGCACCGGGACGAATCGCGCCACAAATGATTTCCACGTCTTCCAGTTGGCCGGCATCGCCCCGGACGGTCACGCGTTGATGAGGCTGGAGTCCGGCGGCGGCAACATCGGTGGCGTTCAGCAAAATGCAGTTGCGGTGCGGCATCCCCCGGTAGCGATCGCTGGGCTTATAAACCACCGTGTTGTGTTGGGAGTAACTGCGTCCCGTGCCCAGTGCCACCACTAATCCAGGGGCTGATTCGGGCAGGCCAAATGCCGACTTGGGTGGAAGGTGAAGCTGCGGTAAGGGGGTGACAAACATCTGTGCTTTGCCACTGGGGGTGGGGAATTTCGGCTCGGTGAAAATTCGTCCCGCGATCGTGAATTCCGTTTTGGTGTCGTCAATGTCGCTGATTTTTTCGTAACCGGGGATGGTTTGGGCGATCAGTTGGCGGACGTACCGCGTATCTTGCAATTGCCGCCAGTTGACAGGGCGATCGCCCAACAGTCGATGAGCCAGTTCGGATAAAAACTCGACTTCCGAGATCAGGTCTGCCCCTTTGAGGTGAGTGTTACCCGCATCATTCAACCGCACAAAGTTGTTACCCGACTCGACGGTGGTTTGATGGGGATTTTCAAAGCGGGCGAAGACGGGCAGGATGATGGTGGTTTGGCGGGCTAAGCCGTGGAAATGACCGAGGTTGGGCTTGGTGGCTAAATAGAAAATGGTGTCGATTTGGGACAGAGCGCGTTTGGCCTGAGTCAAATCCGGATTGGCCGCATAGAGATTGCCGCCCAAGCAGAGTAAGGTGTCAATCTGTCCCGCATCTGCCGCATCGATCAAGGCGCGAGTGTCATAACCGGGCACCCGACTGAGGGGGCGATCGAGCAGCTGTTCTAACGCCTGTTGAATTTCTTGCCGCAGCCGGACAGTCACCCCCATCGACCCGAAGCCCTGCACATTGGAATGCCCCCG
>JAIXVO010000098.1 GCA_027482985.1 Cyanobacteriota bacterium | reverse complement strand
AGCTTATAACCCAGCTTGATTGGGGAAGCCAGTCGTAGCGGGGCACCATTCGCGATCGGTAAGGGCGCACCATTTTTTTCGTAGGCCAGCAGCGTTTGGGGATGCAGGCAGGAGGCCAGATCCCAACTTTCGTAATAGCCATCCACGGAATGAAAATAGGCGTATTTCACATTCGCATGGGGTCGCGCCAGTTGAATGAGCTCTCGCACCGGAATGCCTGCCCACTGAACGATCGCCGCCCAGCCTTCAACACAGACATGGCGAATCACCATCGATCGCCGGGGTAATTGTTGAATGGCGTTCAAATCCAGGCTGAGGGGATTGTCTACTTCGCCATCCACGGTCAAGCGAAATTTGGTGAAATCAATCTCTGGGGTAAAGCCGTAGGTATTAATAATCAATTTATCGGGTTCGATCGCCGTCGCCGGAAACTCAGGCACCAGTGCTTGCGGTTTCAGCAGCAGTTCTTCGACTTTCTGATTCAGGGGTTCTGTCGCCTTGCCTGCCAGATTTTCCAGCAACGTCAAGGAGGCTCCCGTCATCAACATACCGCCGCCCGTATAGCCAGCGAGCCGCAATAAATTTCGACGAGACAAGGAGTTTGAAGAATCAGACGTTGAAGACATAGGGCGAGCAGCTGCAATAACAGGGAAGAAATAAAAAAGGTGCGATCAAACCGTTGCCAGGTTCAGATCATCTCATCCCAGAACATCGAGTTGATCAGGCGATCGCGCCCTGCTGCCAAGGCCAGAACGGAATGCCCAATCATAAATAGGAGGACGAGGGGCACGGTTGCGAAATGGACGACGCGGAGGGCAAACCAATCGCCAAAGCAATCGACAATCCAGGGAAATTGAGCGGGTTTATACATGCCGATGCCTGTAAAAATGGCCAGGAGCAAAATCGGGATGATGGCGGTATAAACCAGGCGATGCCAAGCATAAATTTTGCGTTTGGGATTGGTGCCCACCTGGAGGGCTTTCAGGTCGTTCGTGCCGACAAACCGATGCTGCCAGCGGCGAGTAACCAGGACATAAATGCCGTACCACAGCAGGTTGAGGGAGAAGACCCACATCGCGGCAAAATGCCAGTGCCGTCCGCCTGCCAACCAGCCACCCAGCAGGAAAAAGGGGGGAAAGTGCCACCCTTCGCGACCACCAAACACTGGATTCGCATTGTAAATTTGCAAGCCGCTCATCAGCATGATCGTCAAACTGATGGCATTGACCCAATGAAACGCTTTCGCGAGGAAATCTTGTTGAGGTTTTGCGGAGGTTTGACGAGGGGAAGGAGCAACAGCCATCGCAACAATCTTTAACACTGCCTCCTTACTGTACCGTGTCTGATGCGGTGCAGGCGCGATCGCGTGCGATCGCAAACCTCACGACTCAAGCGACAATAGAAGCAGTGAGTGGTCAAGCAGACTGACATTTGTAAGTGGGGAAAGATGGTGGCAGAACGGGTGAGATTTGGGGTCATTGTGTTTCCGGGGTCGAATTGCGATCGCGATGTGGCCTATGTGACGCGCGACTTGTTGGAGCAACCGACGCGGATGATCTGGCATGAGGACAGCGATCTGGCGGATGTGGATGTGGTGGTGGTGCCGGGGGGCTTCAGTTACGGGGATTATTTGCGCTGTGGGGCGATCGCGCGCTTTTCGCCCGCCATGCGATCGGTGGTCGAATACGCCCAGCAAGGGAAGCCCGTGTTAGGGATTTGTAATGGCTTTCAGGTGTTGACGGAAGCCGGACTGTTGCCGGGAGCGCTGGTGCGTAATCGCGACTTACATTTCATCTGCGATCGCGTGCCGCTGCGAGTCGAACGCACCGATTTACCCTGGACGCAAGCCTACACTCCGCAATCTGTGATCACGATGCCGATCGCCCACGGTGAAGGCAGTTACTACGCCGATCCCGACACCCTGGCAGAATTGGAAGCCCATCAGCAGGTGTTATTTCGCTACTGCGGAACAGATGGGCAGTTGGATGCCAACAGTAATCCCAACGGGTCATTGCAGCACATTGCCGGAATTTGTAATCGGCAGGGCAATGTGTTGGGGATGATGCCCCACCCCGAACGAGCCGCTGACCCCGCGATCGGCGGGACGGATGGCCTCAAGCTGTTTGAGGGCATGCTGGCGGGGTTGGGGGTGTCAGTTTAGTGAGAAGGCAGAGGGCAGAGGGCAGAGGGGAAAATCGGCGATCGGGGTTCTTTGTCTTTTTCCGGGAGTGGGAGACGTACCAGCGGTACGTCTCTACAACGTCTCTTTCTTCCTCCCCTCTCCAAATTTCCCAAATTGCTTCCCGACTTTTTAACGAATTCTTCTTAAACATTTGTAAACTGTTACCAGGCACTTCGAGATGCCCCATTTGTGAGGATCTGCTATGAAGCGACTGGTTGCGATTGAACGGGTGTGCCTGATTGGGCACTGTTTAGCGTTGGTGTTTGGGTTGGCAGGATTGTTGTTGGTATTGCCGAATCCGGCGGTGGTAGCGACATTACCGCCCTTTGGTCAGCAGTTATTTGGCTGGTCGATGGCGGGCGGTGGCGTGGTGT
>JAIXVO010000150.1 GCA_027482985.1 Cyanobacteriota bacterium | reverse complement strand
CGCTTGAAGTAGGCCAATCCACTTCCGGCTAGCGCAATGCCTAACATCGTCGCGGGTTCTGGGACGGCGGCAGACGAGTCATCCGTTGGGTGGTCACCCGTTGACGGCAGCGTTAACTCCTGCCGCAGCTTTTGTTGGAGGGCCCGATCCACGTCTGCAAAGCCATTCGCGGCAATGGTGAAAGAACCCGCCCCACCCTGCACGTTATTGCTGTACCAGGTCGCCAAATTAGAAGTCGGTGACAACACGATGGGTAAACCATTGATGGCGGCGACCCCGGCAGCTAAAGCATTGTCTCTAGCCAAACTGGTGGAGACTCCGGAGTTGGCTACCCCATCGCCAGAGACATCAATCACCCAGCGCTGCCCTTCGTAGTCATTACTGCTAAATAAGGGGGTAGCAAACTGAATTGCCGATCCAGGCGCTGTCGCGCCAAAAGTCGGTTGCATCAGCGCCCCAATAGCATCAGCGAACTGGAGGGCACTGGTTTGACTATTTAAGAGGGTCCAGGGAATGGATTGTTGCTGTTGATTGCTGCCACCCCACTGGATCAAGTTAACCGCAACATTGCCAAAATCCCCTGCACCAAACTGCGATGATAAGGCGATAAAAGCACTGCGGTAGCCCTGCATTTGCAAGGCATACTCACGATTACTAATACTGGCGGAAACATCGACCAGGAGCGATAATTCAACATTGACAGGAGTCAGAGTTGCGGCTGAAGCAGGGTTCTGCATAGCGACAGTAAATCCCAGCGATGCAACGATCGCAGCACCGGGTAAAACTCTTGACAGACTCGATTGAGATCGTAACTGATTGAACATTAAAAGGTTCCTTCAAGAAGTTTCCAGATTTTGAGAGCGATCGCGGTGAAAGCAATCGACATGAACGACAATCGCCATTTACCCAATCACTCGATCAAACTATCACTCTGTAGTTTGGGAGCATATGCAATGCCCTCAACATACTCAGGTGTAATAGTTGTGATTTGGGATACTCAGATTTTCGTAAGCAATGTTTGGTTCATCTTGCGATTGACTGTCTGACTCTAGATTTCACCTGACCAAAGTAAATTTCAATCGTATGCTACGTCGGAGTCAGCAGATGCACCGTGGATTTATGGGATCTTTACAGAATCTTCATGGGTTAGGATCACTCCCCAATCGCGTTATTCCGCAGCGATCAAGCTCAAACAATGCTGAGGGCATTCAGGTTGCCCGTGAAGCCAGTAATTTCGATGATGCTGTCGGCGCTGGCGGCAAACCCAGCCGTACCGTTATTGAGCGCCAGGAAGGTGCGATCGCTCAACCCCTCGCGGATTCTAAACGTGGCCGCCCCATTGACCACAAAGTTAGTCGCGTTCAATGTCTGCTGGATGGCGGTTTCGGTCAGATTGCTGGCGTAACCCAGGTGTCTGATTTGCGTGGCGGCAATGGCTCTCGGCCCATCGATCGCATCCACCCCGATCGCCAAATCTCGAATCACATCAAAGTTAGCCAACAACGAATCGGCCAAGGCTTGGTACTGGAATGTATCTGCGCCTCCTCCACCCGTCAGGATGTCGCCCCCCGCCCCACCCCGAATCAGGTCATTCCCGGCTCCGGCATTGAGGATGTCATTTCCCCCCGCACCAGAGAGGGTGTCATTTTTGCTGGTGCCAGTCACCGTAAATCGCTCTACGCCCGTAAACTCAACCCGATCTAGAAGGGTGGTATTCGTGGCGCTGACGGTGCGTGAGGCGGTGCCGTACAGGTTGCTGCCATTGAACTGCATCCCGCTGCCCGTATCCCCCACTGAGTAATCGATGATCAGATGATCCAGACCCGCCCCAGCAAACACGTTATCCATCCCCAATCCGGCGTTGATCGTGTCGTTGCCGTTCCCCGTTTGGAAGGTGTCATTCCCCCGCAGCACCGCCCCATTGACGATGCCGGACTGGAGAATCGTATCGTTGCCGCTCCCCGTGGTCAGATTGAATTGTTCAAAATTGGTGGCAGTGACGACGTTCGCGATGCTGAGATTAGACAGGTTAGTCAGCGTCAGGTTGGCAGTTTGGTTCGAGAGGTTGAGTTCGAGAGAATCAAACCCGGCCCCCCCATCGAGGCGACCAATATTGCCCGTGACTGAGGCGGCGACGCTCACCTGGTCATTGCCTGCGCCCGCTTGAATCGTGCTGTTGGTGGTGAACAGGCTGAAGGTATCGGCTTTGCTGGTGCCCGTCACCGTGAACTGTTCAATCTCATAAAACAGAATGGAGTCTAACGTGGCACTGTTGGTGTCGCTGGTGCGGCGGCGGGCGCTGCTGCCATTGAACAGCATGCCGGTGCCCGTATCGCCGATGGAGTAATCCAGGATGAGATGATCAATGCCTGCGCCGCCATAAACATAGTCGGTTGTTCCCAGACCAGGATTAATTGTGTCATTGCCGTCATTGGTGCGGATGACATCGCTGCTGCGAAAAACTGCGCTATTGACCGAGGTGGGTCTGATGACGGTATCGTTGCCGTTGCCTGTGGTGATGTTCATCTGTTTCAGTGAGCCTACATGGGTTGAACTGTGGAATTTCCCTGATTTTTGGGGTTCCACTGGTTTGTCCCTCGCCCGCTGGAGAGCATATGCAAAAATTGGGCGTTGCATAATAGAGGGATGAATCAAGGCAAATCGCCATGCAATGCCCTGAATGGGGCTCTTCTCATATCCGTAAGAATGGGACAAAAAAAGGTAAACAAAATCACATTCGCGTCGATTGTAGGCGGCAGTTCATAGATTGCTATGAGCCACCCAAAGGCTACTCTGAGGAAGTCAAACGCGAATGCTTGAGAATGGATGTCAATGGTTCGGGCTTTCGGGCGATCGAAAGAGTCAAAGGCGTGCATCATCACACCAGTGTCATCTACTGGGTCAAACAAGTCGGATGCCTGCTGCCCGATGTCGGTAATAGGCAAAGATGCCTCAACTGACTCCCACTTCACTTCAGCAAACTGTTTCCGAACGCGAGGAATTACAGCATCTCGTTCAGCGTCATCGGACGCCTCAACACATCGCCCTGAGAGCTGTTTCATTTCACGCCGAAGCGTTGTTCTTGGCTCAATCAGATTGAGATGTGGTTTAGCATCCTGGTGCGAAAACTGCTCAAGCGAGCCAATTTCACTAGTACAGAACATCTCAAATAAAGTATTCTAGACTTCATTGATTATTTCGATCGCACCATGGTGAAGCCCTTCAAATAGACTTATCAAGGAAAGCCCTTAAAGTCCTAACGGATGGTAGGCAATTTCCCGCCGCAGTCCATTAGATAAATTACTTGATCAACAAGATGTAAGTCTGAAAAGTTTTTTGTGATTTGCGTAATTTTGTGAGGTTGACAACCGAGAGAAGGACAGAAGATGGCACTGCAACTCTAGTTGCTTCGGCTTCGTTTTATTCATCTGAAATCTAAGGTTGTCTATGAAACTCTTTAAGCGTGGTGCAAAGCGAAATGCGATTGCTCAAGGCTCCCATTCAGAACCATGTACTGACTCTCAAGCTTCATTTATTCTCGAACCGATTCTTACGCCCAGTGCGGGCATTGATGGCACAGAAGGAACGCCCGACCTCGCACTTGCCCAGCTAACCACTCTTCCAACCGTTGACCTTCCTCAGCTAGACTTTGAAACCGATGCCACACGCACTGCTCATTTCAATTCTCCATCTAATTTCGATCGCAATTTGGAACCGGTTGAATTTATTGATTCATTCGCCAACCTCCCAATCAACCAGGATCAATGGTTTGATTCTGGGGTCTTCACTGTGGGCGAGTCGGGTGAAGTCAGCATTGATTTTCTCTTTGATGGGGGTGGCTTCCAAGGTGAATTAGCTATCTTCAGGCTAGATGGTATGGAGGACTTGAAACCAGGTTCTGATGCTTTTATTCATGAGGCGGCACAACGAGCATTGAGCCATTCAACGCTAGGGCATGTTGTTGTCTCAGATCTAACAGATGCTGCTCGATTTAGTGGCAGTTTTGCCTGGGAAGGAGATTTCAACTCTGGTGATTATAAGGGTGTGCAAACCTTTCAAATGCGACGGGGTGATCGCTTGGGCTTTATGCTGGTTCCGAACAACACAGTGCAAGCCGTGTTTGATCACCCGTGTGAGGATGGGATGCGTCCCCTGTTTTCGATGTCTACTGCTAATCCTGATGATCATTTTCAGGCAGGTCAAATTGCTGCTGTCACTGGAGATGGCAATACCTTTGTGTTTGAAGATCTGCGCCTGGATGGAACCAGCGATCGCGACTATAACGATGTTGTTTTCCAGGTGCGCGGCGCAACAGGTGATGCGGCTCTGTTGGACAATGTGATTGACCCTGACAAAGACTGGCGTAACGCTGATATGGGCAAAGCATTAATAACTTATGCTGAATCCTACGTTAATCCAGAGCTTCAGCAGATTGTAGTTGTTGATGTACCTCAAGAAAGTCAACCTCTAATCGGAATTATTGACACAGGCTTTGCTGCCAATCATCCAGATATTGATTACTCTCGTCTTATTTTGGGTCAAGATCGTATCGGTAACGACGATGATCCACTTCTACAACCCGGTGAAGCTGGAGAACATGGCACTCATGTTTTAGGCATCATTGGCGCAACTCAAGATAATGGGATTGGCATTGATGGGGCGAATGATGATGCTCCCATTTGGCTGGGACGAACTGTTGGATCGGGACAGTGGGCAGCCTCCCTGATTGAGTTCGTCGATGCCGCCAAAGCATCTGGTCAACCTAATGCCGTACTGAATCTCAGTTTTGATCTGGCCCAGATTAATCCTGATGGCAGTATCACGACTCGATTTGAGTTCACTCCCGCAGAAGTGGTTGCAATTGAGTATGCCCGACAACATAACGTTCTAATTGTGGCTGGTGCTGGTAATGATGGTAGTGGCATATCTGCGTTAGGCGCAGCCTCCCGCAAATTTGATAACGTCATCACGGTGGGTTCTGCGGAAGCGTTGGGTCGGGCAAATTACTCCAGCTATGGGTCTGAACTTGACATTCTTGCTCCTGGTGGTACGTCGTCAGATCCAGTTTTGTCTTTGGTCTCAGATGGAACTGGAACAATGTCAGGAACATCGGTCGCAACTGCTAAAGTCACCGGAGCAATCTCGCAAGTTTGGGCAGCAAACCCCTCTTTAAGTTATCTCCAAGTCATCGAAATTCTCAAATCAAGTGCTAGAGATCTAGCTGTACCCAATTGGGATGCGGAGACGGGCGCAGGTTTATTAAATGTTGCAGCGGCAATCAGTTTGGCAAAAGTGACTCTAGGGCAGGATGTGATGTT
>JAIXVO010000397.1 GCA_027482985.1 Cyanobacteriota bacterium | reverse complement strand
TCGTGACCACCCAGATCTAAGAAAAGAGACTATAGTAATTGGCTTAAAAAGTATTCGGCAAGGGAGTATTGGTTTAGCGTTTTCCCCAAATTTAGCAGAACTGACTTTGCCTGCTACCCGTCGAATTACAAGATCGATAGCAGAGAATGATTTTGGTGTATTACCAAGTGGTGCCATCAATTCTTTAAGAAAACTATCTGCTTTTACACGACGACATCAATGCAATGCTGAGTTCTTTACACAGAATGGCAGATTAGAGTCATTGGCTGTTCTTACTCCTGAAACTCAGATACCTGACATTTATCCTTTGTCAGGAGAAACAAGTATTTATGGAGAAATAACTCGTGTTGGTGGAGCAGAACCAAAAATTCAGTTTAAGACTCTGGATAGTCAAATTATTTACTGTAGTACCAGTAGGGCAATAGCTAAAAAAGCAGGTGCCAAACTTTACACAAAGGTAGAACTGCACGGGCTTGCAGAATGGAATTCTGAAACTTTTGAGATTGAAAACTTTCACGTAATCGACATCTCTGATTATGAGCAAACTTCGCCATCCGAAGCCTTTGAAGAGTTAGCCAATTTAATTGGAGATTCTTTTGATAAAATAAAAGACGTGGATCATTTTGTCTCCGAAATACGCTACGGACTGTCGGAGGCGTAAATGGATTTAGTCTGTTTTGATACATAGGTAATCATTTGGGGTGTTAAAAGACAAGCAACTCCTGGGCAGGAAGACAACATAGACAAAGCCAAATATCTAATCAGCACTTGCGAAGAAAACGGAATTGATATTATGGCTCCGTCAGTGGTGGTTGCAGAAATTCTATGTGCTTTAGAACCAGGCTTGCATAATGCTTTCAGTGAACTAATGAATCGTCGATTCATTGTTCCGCCCTTTGACACACAGGCTGCTCTTCACTTTGCAGAAATATGGAGGAATAAAAAGCAAATTAAAGATGAGAGTGGAATATCAAGAGCAGAAATGAAAGCTGATTTCATGATTACTGCTACAGCAATAGCAAGAGGCGCAAAGTGTATCTATAGCGAAGATGTAGGGCTTAAAAAGTTTGCCCAAGACTACATTGATGTTAAACCATTACCTAGAATTGAAAGGCAGATGTCCATAGAAGATGCGCTTTGAATAGCTCTTAAGCAGTGCATAATTTTTCTTCAGTCGTAGCTGTAGTCAGCCATGTTAAGATACCGAGACTAAAGTGAGGAGTGTGAGAGTTGCGTCTCCAACCAAGGGTGGAACCCCTGCACACCGCCCTAATCCAGATAACTATGGCTATATGAAAGATTGAGTTCTCACCGAAAAGCTGAAAGCATTGTCCTACAGATAACGGAAAGCAGCCCAACGGCTCAAATCAGCGGCAGCAGAGAACTCAAAACGAAGCAGAAAGCATTGTGGTCTGTCCGCTGCATTTGAATTGTTTCGGCGGATACTCGTTCCGGTAATACTTTACAGTTCTGTAGCTCGCTTCTCGCGGGCATGATCACGGATCGCTTGAAGATCCAAAATGCTACCGACAGTGTACCGCGCTCTATCATCAGGATGCGGAGCAAGCCATAACACCTTCGGAAAACCACCTTTGATTCCATGTATATGAGCCAGCACATTTGCCGCTAAAGGAGCTAAACCAGGAAGAACTAAGATGATAGATTTCATGTTCCATTCTTCGAGTGTCAACCCAATTCGGTTAAAGAGATTTTGAATGTATTCTGCTGCATTTGTGGGATTACAATGTGCTGGTTCGTTGATCTCTTCTTCAATATATGTACGCTGCTCAATCTCGCTGCGTTGTTCATCTGTCAAGGGATGGGCACTCAAGTTAACCAAAATAGAAGCGGGAAGATCCTGAGTTTGCGTCATTGCAACAATTTCTGTCGGAGTCGCAACGTAACTAGCCGTTCCTCGACGAACCCAAACTTGATGTTGTTCAACTTCAGCACCAGATCGAATAAGCGAGTGAGGCTTTTGAGATGACCGTCGGATAGTCACAACTCCAATAGACTTACTGCAATCAGGATGTGTTAGTTCGTCGTACTCAATGGTCGGCACGCTAGAACAAAATTTGGTCAAAATAGCAACAGCAGTACGCTCAAATTGATCAGAACCACTTGGTGTGGAAAATCCAATTACATAATCAGATGGATCATTTGATTTTCGATCCTTGGCATCCTTCACTCCGATAATAAGATAACCCTCCCCACCAGTTGTATTTGCAATAGCTGTTACGTCCTTTACAAATTCTGATTCTCCTTTGCCAGAAAGTTGCAAGGTCAGTTTGAGATCAACTTTGGGTGTTTCACGCCCAGTTTCAACGTATTGGCTATTAATCCGCCTAACTCTATATTCAACTGCAAATCTAGTGGATAAAACTCAGGGTTTTCAGAATTATCTATCAGATTTGCAGGATCAGTCTGGGTGTGTGGGATGTTATCCAGCAGTTTGATGGGTTAAGCCTGGGAAGGGGGTGTTTATCCGTCAGGTTGGTTGGATCACGCCTTGAATTCTAGGATGACCCAGCGATCGCCCCCTTCCCCTTTCCCCTCACGCTATCCACGATCGCACATCATCCGCCATCGCCTGACTCGCAGCATCCGCAGTGATGATGTCAATTTGCTCAGAACTGCCTACGCCCAGACCGAGTTCGACGGCGCGGCGAATTTGGGCGAGTTGCCAGATGGAACCGTTGGCGACTTCGGTGGTGGTGCCGAGCGATCGCAGAATGCCAATGGCGACGGCATCCACGGCAACGCGATCGGTACCCGCCAGGATGACATTGGCAGCGACTTTTTTGCCAGCTTCGGGGCCACCATTCACTAGGGCTTCCACGCCATCGAGGAGCACTAAGGCAGGTTGATAGGCTTGGTTGATTTCGGCAATCATCAGGCGTTGGTGGGGCGAGGCATGGAGTTCGCCCATGTAGTTGTGGGGGTCGCCGGGAACGGTTTTGGCAACCATGCCAACGGTGTTTTTCAGGGAGAGGGTGAAGTGACCGCCGAAGCGATGGGTTTTGAGACAGCAGGTATTGACGATCGCCCCCGCTTGCAAAATCGGTTTGGCAAACGCAAAACCTTTTGACCAGTGGGTGTTTTGGGCGGCGAAATATTGCCAATCCTGACGTTGCAACTCATCCAGGACGATCGCCTTCACGCCATACTGTTCCGCCAGCTTAAATACGCCTTTACTGGTCATCGCCTGCCGCGAATTCGCCATGCCACTGCGATCGCCAATCGTCATCTGCCCCGCTTGGGCTCCTTGCAATTCCTGAATCAAGGTTTCCAGCAGGGCGGAATTGGTGGCGGCGGGAGCCGGATCAGCGGTGTTGTAGTTGGGCTTGAGAAAGACGGTTTTGCCAGCAATCCCATCTGGTTGCAATAAGTCCAGCGCTTTACGAGTCCCTGCCACGCGATCGCTCGTTTTTACCAGCACCACGCGACTCATGCCAGACTTTGCCGCGATGGGACTGGGGAGGGGATCAAGGGCGATCGCGGCAGATGCCTCACCGCTTGCATCGGAAGCAGTCGCACCACTCCGACAGCCGGTGGGCAGGGTGGCGGCACCCAGTGCCAGTCCCCCCAATTGCAGAAATCGTCGCCGTTGCAGGAGTTGTCGAATCCGGTAAAAATCGGGTCGGGTCATGGCTGTTTGCAGAGGAAACCACTTCAACCTCTTCAAGATAGCGTCTCGCTTGCGGCGTGTGGATGAATGCCCAAACTCCAGGTTCGACTGCCCTCAAGCGAGTTGCAGGAACATTAGTACCGTCGCCCCATGCCCTCCATAAACAAAGACTCCGCTGTCTTGTCCAAGATGTTCAGCGAAGTCTGGTTGTTACCGATGCAATTTCAATCAGCGCCAAGTCTAGTATTCTTCGACGGGTTGCTGTTCTTTCATTTTGGACTTGGCACGAGCGGCACTCTTCTTCAATGCCTCCAAGCGAGACTCGTAGCGCGATCGCAGCTTTTTCTTGGGAGACTGTTCGATTTGAGCTTTGAGGGCACTACCTAAACTTTTGTAAGCGTTGGGCAGGGAGTAGCCGAATCGAGTGGCGAGGGCGATCGCGCGTTCGTCGGCATCGATCAATTCTTTCGCGACTTTATCGCTGTTGTTTTTCTGCCACAGCCGCCAGCCGGACACGCCACAGAGTGACAGCGCTAACACCAGCAATAAGCCATCTTGCACCCAAAGTTCACCGACAGCACCGCCTAAGCCGATCGCCAAAGCTGCCATTTCCCAGCCATCACGGGGGATCGTGTCATTTTGAATGCGACCCACTTCGTGCCAGAACAGCAGATTGCGCTGGTCAGTCGCGAGTTGTTCCCATTTCACCATGTCGATCAGGACTTCGACTTCGTCCTTGCCAATCTCTTCGCTGGTGATCAGGGGCGGATTGACAGCCGTCGTGGCTTCTACCGATACCCAACTTTGTAATTCGGGCGGCAGCAACCCACGGAGTCGCCGCAGTTCACTCATTTCCGCTCTAGCTGTTGAAGACGCGTATGATGTCATGGGGTATTGAGGTCTCTTTCCCAACTCGTATTAAAAATCATAGCGATCTTAGCGACCATTTGTGTCACGATTCATCTGTCTGACGATAATTGCAGACTGTGACAGGGGTGGGGCGATCGCGGCTTCGCGGGGCGCACCGGAATAGGAGGCGACAACCAGGACGGGGAGAGTGAGCGTTAAGACGGCAATCACTGTACCGATGAGCTCTGAAAATTTGGAGGGTGTGGGGCTTGACACCCGATGCAATTGATGACCAGAATCCATAAAAACCGTATAAAGTCTCGAAGTAGAATAACCAGCGTTCGGAAGCGCACTACCTCTGTGCAACTATTGTAAACAGTTTGCTGAGGTTCTGTCTGTTTATGTCAGGGGATAGTCAACTTCCTGATCTGGTTGTCTTATTACGGAAACCCCAAGATTCATGGCTAAACTGTTTGACCACATCACCCCAGAGTTGCAAGCCTTTATTGCGGCGCAACCGCTGTTCTTTGTGGCGACTGCCCCGTTGAGTGGCACTGGGCACATCAATTTATCACCCAAGGGGCTCGATAGTTTTCGCGTATTGTCCCCCCAGCAGGTGGCTTACCTGGATCTAACCGGCAGTGGCAATGAAACGTCTGCGCATCTGCTGGAAAATGGCCGTATTACTGTTCTGTTTTGTGCGTTTCAGGGGAAGCCGCTGATTCTGCGACTGTATGGACAGGGGCGCGTGGTGTTGCCGGAGACGGCAGAGTGGACGGAGTTTGCTGCTCATTTCCAGCGGTTGCCGGGGACGCGGCAAATTGTGGTGGCGACGATCGATCGCGTGCAGACTTCTTGTGGCATGGCGGTGCCGCTGTTGGATTATGCCGGACAGCGATCGGAGTTGCTGGATTGGGCGGATCGAAAAGGCGCAGCAGGCGTGAGAACCTACCAGACGGAGAAAAATCAACAGAGTTTGGATGGGCTACCAACGCCGCTAGGTTTGAGCCTGGAGTGATCTGCACGGTCACGCTATCAATCCGGAGCAATCGGTTAAAGGCTGGGTGGTCTATCATTGCAGCGGGTCAGGCTCTATCGTTTCGTTAAGCTCTATTGCGGGATTATTACACTCTGTTGCAAATTGGCTGGATCTCCCTCCCCTTGCGCCAGTTATGTAAAACGTCCGTGATACGATTTCTTCTCGTAGCTTCTAGAAACTGGATAGGAGAAACATTTTGGCACTACGGGTTGCGGTTGTGGGTGGAGGGCCGGCTGGTTCCTCTGCGGCAGAAGTTTTAGCAAAAGCTGGTATTGAAACCTACTTACTTGAGCGCAAGTTAGACAACGTGAAGCCCTGCGGTGGTGCCATTCCGCTTTGCATGGTGAGCGAGTTTGACCTGCCCCCGGAAATTATTGATCGCCGGGTGCGCAAAATGAAAATGATCTCGCCCTCGAATATTGAGGTCAATATTGGCAGCACCCTCAAGGATGACGAATACATTGGGATGTGCCGCCGGGAAGTGCTGGATGGCTTCATGCGGACGCGGGCAGAACACCTGGGGACGAAAGTAATCAATGGCACCATGCACAAGCTAGAAGTGCCCAGTAACGATAAAGATCCTTATGTCTTGCATTACGCCGATCACTCGAATGGCACGTTGGAAGGGGAAAACAAAACCCTCAAGGTGGATTTGGTGATTGGTGCCGATGGTGCCAACTCACGGGTTGCCAAAGCCATTGATGCCGGGGATTATAACTACGCGATCGCCTTCCAGGAACGGATTCGCATTCCGGAAGACAAGATGGCGTACTACGAAGACCTGGCAGAAATGTATGTGGGTGATGATGTGTCGCCGGACTTCTACGCCTGGGTGTTCCCCAAGTACGATCACGTCGCCGTGGGGACAGGCACCATGAAGCCTAACCAGGCACGGATTAAAGAACTGCAACGGGGCATCCGGGAACGGGCAGCAGCTAAACTGCGCGGCGGTCAGATCATTCGGGTGGAAGCCCATCCGATTCCCGAACATCCCAGACCCCGCCGAGTTGTGGGTCGAGTGGCGCTGGTGGGAGATGCTGCGGGAACGGTCACCAAGTCCTCCGGTGAAGGGATTTACTTTGCGGCTAAGTCGGGTCGGATGTGTGCCGAGGCGATCGTGGAATTTTCCAACAGTGGTGAAACGGTGCCCACGGAAAAAGACCTGAAGACGTACATCAAGCGGTGGGATCGTCAATATGGCGCGACCTATCTAGTGTTGGATCTGCTACAGCGGGTGTTTTACCGTTCGGATGCGACGCGTGAAGCCTTTGTCGAGATGTGTTCTGACATTGACGTACAAAAGCTCACCTTCGATAGTTACCTCTATAAGACGGTTGTACCTGCCAATCCCTTAGTGCAACTCAAGATTACGGCGAAAACCCTCGGTAGCCTGATTCGTGGCAATGCTTTAGCACCTTAAGTGAAGGCAGAGGGCAGCTGATTCGCGAATCAGCTGCCCTCTGGTGCCCCCCTGAGTATTCACTCCTCACTTGAGTCATTCCTACCACCAGCATTGAAATTCCAGTGCTGGTTTTTTCTGGCGTGACCCATTGGCAACAGGCTCAGTTCAACCATGGGAACGCTTTTCGCCGTTGAGTCAGGCAAAATTAGGTCTGCTGAAAGGAATATTGGTGGCGGTGGACTAATCGCAACCATGACCATCCATGCGCAACATAATGATGGCATGTTTGATTTTGTCCACCGCAGCCTTCTCAGTTGCAGCTCATACTTTGAGCCTCTGTTGTTCGGCTTCTGACTCAGCACAGCCTATACCGTCACGAAGTTGTTGGCGGTGAGGGTGTCGAATTTTACCCCTGGTAGAGTCGCTAACACGTCCTTCGTAGTCGCCAATTGGATGAGAGTGTCGGAGGCGATCGCGCCGCTGCCTTGAGTGATGCTCAACTGGGCGAAGGTGAGGCCACCCGTGAGTTTGAGCAAGTCCGCATGGACATCGAAGTCGGTGATGGTGTCGGTGCCGGAGTTGGGAGCCAATACGAAGGTGTCGGTGCCGCAGCCGCCGGTCAGGACATCTAAGCCGGTGCCGCCGATCAGGGTGTCGTCGCCATCGCCGCCGATCAGGGTGTCATTGCCGACACCGCCCCGGAGCAGATCATCGCCGCTCAATCCATCGACGAAATCATTGCCGCCTTGAGCGTTGATCACATCGTTGGAGTGGTCGAATCCGCTGATGGAGTTGTTCAGGTCGTTGAGGAAGGTGACGGAGTTGCGGTTGAAGATCTGGGCAAAGTTCCACTCGGCATTGAAGACATCGAAGCTATCCGCGATTTGGGATTGCCCGTTGAACAGAATGTTACCGAGGTTGACAGATGCCCCAGTTGCACGGGTGAGGTTATCCAACTGGTCGAGGGCGAAGTTTTGCAATACGACTTTGGTGTTGGCGATCCCCTCGAAAGTCAATTCCAGATTGGTTCCCACTTGAGTTAGGAGAAGGTTTTTAGCGGTCAGCCCTGCCCCTTCCAGCTTGAGGGTATCGACTTCGGCAATCACCGCTGCCGCAGGGTTGACACCTCGACCGATGCCGCCAAAGTTGGCGATCGTGCGGGTGCCATCGCCCTGTTCAATCCGGAATTGCTTTTGTCCACTGGCTCCAGAGGGGGTGGGATTGAATTCAAAAATGCCCGTGGTGCCGCTGATTTCGTTGGTGGTAATCAGCAGGGGGATACCATTCGGACTTTGGCTGGCAGGAATAAAGGTCAACCCTTCGGGACTGATATCGCCGGGGGCAGTGACATATTCCAAAAACTTGGGCTTTTGGGCATTGGTCACGTCATAAACCATAATGCCGCCCGTCCGTTCCAATCCAATGAAGGCATAGGAGCGCTCATTCACCACCCCAACCACCACGCCTTCCGGTTCGGGACCTTTGTTGTCGCTGCGGGTATCAAACGTCGCGACATCGCCGTTGGAGTTGAATAGCGTTGGGACTGCGGCGGCTGTGATCCGTTCCAACTGGTCGCCGCTGTCAAACACGAGGTTGCCTGTGGTATCTCGAATCGAGAAGGAGCGGGCACCAAACATTTGAATCTGGTCAAAGGTGCGGTTGCCATTCAGGTCGCCCGTGGCATTGGTCACGGTCAGCCGACCCAGCACAGCGTTGTTTTTGAGGGCGGCAGCATTGGGAAAGACGGCAGGATCAAGGACATACCGACTATCGCCCACCCGAATTTCCTCGGCAAATCCGGTGTAGTCCCGCGCATCGCCTTCGTTGGCGGTGACGAGGTAGGTTTTGCCGTCCAGTCCTGTGAACTTCGCGATCGCGTCCGGTTGATACATCCCAAACACGGGCTGATTCCGCAGCAGAATGGAAGGAGCACCACTGGTACCATCGCGATCGCTGCTGTCCAGGGTGTTGCTTTGATCGAACTGGATAATGCCCAACTTGATCGCACTGGGGACAGCTGGAGCCGATAGGGTACCATCGCCCACTAATGTGCTGCCTCCGACCCCAAAGTCGTTGTCGTTAATGACCGCCAGCGTGTTGCGGTCAATCAGGGTTAAGCCTTCCAGCTTCTCGACCCCGGTATAGCCGATCGCGGCTGCATTCACCGTCAAGCGTTTGCTCGCGGGTTGAATATTCGCGGCACTCAGTTCCGCCACCGTCAGTTGTTCCAGCGTCTTCCCCGCCGGAAGCCCCCCGATCGCCGTCGGATTATTGATGTTCGTTGCCGTTCTCAAGTCGATTTCATAGATCAGCTTGTTGGCATCTAACCCGGAGCGATCGTCCCGTTCCACCACCAGGAATTTGCCATTCCCCAGGGAAACTGCATCCCCGATCTTGTCCGTCCGGGCATTGCCGCTGCCGCTGATGCTGTCCAGGATATAGAGATATTCGCCAGTGACCTGTTGGGTCACGATGTCGAATTCCAGAATGCGGAGGTTCCGGGATGCCCGTGATGTGGTGTCGCCGGGGGTATCGGGGTTGTCGATCGCACTTTGAATAAAGGCATACAGTTTGGTGCCTTCCAGCGCTAACGCTTCAAACCCGCGATTGGCACGACGTTGGGCATAGACCGCTGGAAAAGCGGGGGTGCCAAATTCACCCGTGGCCGTGGGGATGCCTTCGGGAATGAAGCGATCAATCAATTTGCCACTGCGATCGAAGTGGTAGATCGCCGGACGATATTCATCGCTCAGCCAGAAGGTGCCATCGGGTGCGACGACGACGGCTTCAAAGTCGCCCCCCAGTTTGTCATTCGCCAACCGTTGCCCAAACACATCCACGGGCACTTCGTCAGTGTAAGCGGTACCCGTCGCACCTGCTTGCAAGTTGGGTAAGCCCGTCAACGGCGTACCATCTGCCCGACTCAGCCCAATTTGCTCGGTAATGTTAATTGCGCCCGTTTGCTGATTTAGCTCAAACCGAATCAGGCGGGGTTGAAAGTCGGGTAGCGGAAAGGGCCGGTTCGCGCCCGTCGGTTCCGCATTGGGGCCGCGATCAGTGTGGGTGATGAATTTGAGGTTGCCATTCGCTGCTTTGCCTTCGTAGGCTAACCCGGAGAAGCCCCCCAGGTTGATTTGTTGCCCACCCACCGTTGTGCCCAGCGGCGGCAGATTGGTGAAGTCGTAGGTGGTGAGGGACGGCGAGCCTTTGCTGAAATCCTTCAAGCCCAGCGGTTGAATGCTGGTGACTCTGGCAGTCGCGATATCGACAACCGCGATCGCGTTGTTTTCCTGCAACGTCACCCAGGCCGTTTTGTTGTCACTGGAAACGGTGATGTATTCCGGTTCCAAATCCTGCGCCACGGTCGCATTGGGGCCAAAAATCCGCACCCCCTGCGCTTGTAAATCCGCTTTCAAGGCATTAAAACTCTCAAACCCAGCCGTGGCGACTGTTGCCCCAGCGACCCCATTGGTCACATCAATAATGCTGACCGAACCAACGGGATCGATCGAAGTCGGTTGCCCGTAGCTGGAGGGTTCGCCCTCGTTCGCGACCAAAATCTTGTTGCCATCCGGTGTAAACGTCAGCATATCGGGCAGAGCACCCACCGTCACATTGCCCAACACGTCCCCGCTGGCATTCAAAAACACAACACTTCCCGGACTGGTCGCGGGATTCGCCTGCACCGCCACTGCCACCAGGCCATTGCTCACAGCCACACTGTTAGCGCCACCACCAAAGGCCGCCAAGTCAATGGTTTT
>JAIXVO010000443.1 GCA_027482985.1 Cyanobacteriota bacterium | reverse complement strand
TGTAAATAGCTGGGCGCTGGGCCAAAGCTGTGAATGAGCTTGGCCTGGAGGTACAGGGTTTGCCCCACCGTTAGGCCGAGTTGGTAGTACTGATCGCGGTTAATGTGGGCGGTAATGGGGTAGCCGTCTTCTAGGGCAAGTTCGACTCGAATCGTCCAGCCCAGGTGAGTAATCGTTTTGACCACTCCAGCCACAGTACCCGGCTGGGGGGCTGCAAAAAGTTCAATATCGTGGGGGCGGAGAAAGGCTTCCCCGTGGGCGGGAGCATCGTGGTGGAGCGCCTTCCATGTCTTGTCGGGAGACAGCACATTCACCGCGCCAATAAAGCTCATCACAAAGGGAGTGGCGGGGTTGTCGTAGACCTCCGCGGGTGAACCGACCTGCTCTACACGGCCCTGGTTCATCACCACAATTTCGTCGGCAATTTCCATGGCTTCTTCTTGGTCGTGGGTGACGAATACGGTCGTGACATGGACATCGTCGTGGAGGCGACGCAGCCAGTCGCGCAGGTCTTTGCGCACCTTGGCATCGAGGGCACCAAAGGGCTCATCGAGCAGCAGAACTTGGGGCTCAATGGCGAGGGCACGGGCAAGGGCGACCCGCTGTCGTTGACCACCCGAGAGCTGGGCGGGGTAGCGATCGCCCAACCCCCCTAGCTGAATCAGATCCAGCAGTGTTTCGACCCGGTGTTTGATGCGATCTGGCGACCACTTTTGCAGCTCTAGGGCAAAGGCAATATTTTTGCGGATGGTGAGGTGCTTAAACAGCGCATAGTGCTGAAACACAAAGCCGACCTTGCGCTCTTGCACGGGCTGGTAGGTGGCCTCGCGGGCCGAGAGGTAAATGCTCCCCGTATCGGGCTGCTCTAGCCCCGCGATCACCC
This sequence comes from Cyanobacteriota bacterium, assembly GCA_027482985.1. GTDB lineage: Bacteria > Cyanobacteriota > Cyanobacteriia > Leptolyngbyales > Leptolyngbyaceae > JSC-12. The sequence goes on along the minus strand of JAIXVO010000443.1, from coordinate 1,998 downwards.
GCAGCAGGGTAGATTTGCCCGACCCCGATGGCCCCAGTAGCGCTACCAGGGAGCCACTTTTGACCTCCAGGTTGACGGGATAAAGGGCCTGGAAATCGCCAAACCGCTTCGAAACCTGCTCTACTTTAATGCCCATTATCCTCTCTCCAAAAACGTTGACTGGTTCGGTTGACTGATCGACGCTGCGTCCCAAACGTCATGGCGGGGGAGACTCCCTCCACCATGATGCAGGTCAGATGATGCCAATATTAATTTCAAGACAGACTGATGTCAAGCATAAATTAATTTGACCTGAATTTCAAATGTTTTATGATTCAAATCCAGAAAACATGTGCTACAGTCCTGTCAAAGCCCTGGAGCTTACAGTATTTTTGGAGAGTCCCTATGCCTTGGTTGAAGTCCCAGTCTCGCGATCGCGGAGTCGCCCAGTTCTTCCTTGGGCCGCGTCGCCCAATGTCCCCCCAGCAATCCCGCTATCTATCCCTAGGGGGGGGTGCGCTGTCGCGGCGATCGGTTCTCTTGTTTATGGCTGGGGTAGGTCTCGCTGGCGCGATCGCGGCCTCCGGTAGTACCCCGACCCCCCCAGCGGCAGACGCTCCAGACTCCGCTGCTCCCGCCGCCGCTGGCAAAGTCGAGCTGACCCTGGTCTCCTACGCCGTGACCCAGGCCGCCTACGAGAAAATCATTCCAAAGTTTGCTGAGCAGTGGAAAGCAGAAACTGGCCAGGAAGTCACCTTTAACCAGAGCTACGGTGGCTCTGGCTCCCAAACCCGAGCCGTGATAGATGGCCTGGAGGCCGATGTGGTGGCCCTGGCCCTGGCCGGAGACACCCAAAAAATTGAGGCCGCAGGCCTGATTCAGCCCGGTTGGGAAAAAGAAGCCCCCAACAATGCCATTGTCCATGGCTCGGTGGCCGCACTGGTTTTCCGGGAGGGCAACCCCAAAAATATTCAAGGGTGGGACGATCTGGCCCGCGACGATGTCGCTGTGGTCACCGCCAACCCCAAGACCTCTGGGGGCGCTAAGTGGAACTTCCTAGGAGCTTGGGGCGCTAAGACCCAAACCGGCAGCGATGACGCCGCCGCCCTAGACTTTGTTACCCAGATTTATCAGAACGTGCCGGTGCTACCCAAGGATGCTCGCGAAGCCACCGACGTCTTTTTTACCCGTGGCCAGGGCGATGTGCTGATTAACTATGAAAACGAGGTGCTGCTGGCGGCCCAAAAGGGAGAGAAGCTGCCCTTTGTAGTTCCCGATGTGAATATTTCCATCGACAACCCCATTGCCGTGGTAGATGCCAATGTCGATAAGCATGGCACTCGGGAGGTGGCGGAGGCCTTTGTGGCGTTTCTGTTTACCCCAGAGGCCCAGGAAGAGTTTGCCAAGGTCGGCTTCCGCCCGGCAGATCCTGCCGTGGGCGAAAAGTTTGCCGATCAGTTCCCCCGAATTGACACTCTGTTTACCATTGCTGACCTGGGGGGCTGGGACGCCATTGACAAGAAATTCTTTGCCGATGGGGCGATCTTTGACCAAGTTCAGTCCAAGGTCGGTCAGTAGATAGATAGCCCTCACCCCAAGGGTGGGGGTTGTTCAGGATTGACGAATCAACACTTTTTTCTCTGTACCTATGACGTCATCTCAACCGTCTTCATCCCAGGGCTTCTGGCACCCGATCCTCCACGCCTCATGGCCTTGGCGCATCACCTGGATCTATCTCACCCTGTTTTTGTTTTTACCCATTGCGGCGCTCATGCTCAAGGCGCTGACCCTTAACCCCCAGGAAATTTGGCGCATTGCCACTGACCCGGTGGCCCTTTCCACCTATAACGTCACCTTTGTGACGGCGTTAGTGGCCGGTCTTGTGAATGGCTTTGCCGGGCTGATCATTGCCTGGGTACTGGTGCGTTACGACTTTCCGGGTAAGCGATTTTTAGATGCCATTATTGACCTACCCTTTGCTCTGCCTCCGGCGGTGGCCGGTTTAACCCTATCGACCAT
>JAIXVO010000661.1 GCA_027482985.1 Cyanobacteriota bacterium | reverse complement strand
TCCATAAGACTGAGTATGCAACATAAGTTTACGTTTCGACAACAAAAGTTTACAAATGGTTGAGCAAGATTCACCTCTATGGCTACAGGATCTCGCGGCGCGACTTAAGCAGGAGGCGATCGCGGTCGGGTTTCATCAGGTGGGGATTGCCTGTGTTTCAGAGGCTGATTCCACCGCGATCGCCCATTTGCAAGCCTGGTTAGCAGAGGGGTTACAGGCTGACATGGAGTGGATGGCGAATCCCAAGCGGCAGCAGATTCAAGCCGTTCTGCCCGATGTGCAGACGGTGATTTGCGTGGCGCTGAATTATTACGTGCCCCACAAGCGTCCGACTGGTGAAGAGTACGGTAAGATTGCGCGCTATGCCTGGGGGCGGGACTATCACAAGGTGCTGCACAAGAAACTAAAACGCCTCACCACCTGGCTCCAGGCGCAGGGAGATACCGTGCAGGCGCGTTACTATGCCGACACTGGTCCCGTCCAAGATAAGGTGTGGGCACAGCAGGCGGGTCTGGGCTGGATCGGTAAAAACGGCAATCTGATTACGCGGCAGTATGGTTCCTGGGTGTTCCTGGGGGAAATCCTAACAAATCTCAATTTACCTAGCGATCGCCCCCACACGGCTCATTGTGGCACCTGTACTCGCTGTCTGGAGGCTTGTCCCACGGCGGCGATTCCGCGTCCTTATGTGGTAGATGCTAACCGCTGCATTGCCTACCACACGATCGAAAACCGAGCCAGCGAATTGCCAGCGGCGATCGCCACCGAGATGCAGGGTTGGGTGGCGGGCTGCGATATCTGCCAGGACGTGTGCCCGTGGAATCACCGATTTGCTCAACCGACGGATGTTGCAGATTTCCAGCCAGATCCCTGGAAACTGGCGCCGCCCTTAATAGAACTCGCTCAACTGACGGATGCCGCTTATGAGGAACACTTCACAGGCTCTGCCCTCCGGCGGATTAAGCCCTGGATGTGGCGGCGGAATGCGGCTGTGAACCTGCGATCGCCGTCCGGCTCAGACCTAGATCAACCCGAATCTGAGTAACATTCATTGAGCAAATATTAAGAAAACAGGTTTTTCTGGAGAAAGCCCACTTATCTTTGTTACAACTCTTAATGGGTGAGGTAAGATTTGTTTAAGGACATTTAATTAATTATTTTTACGATGGTCTTTTATGACTCAGTCATGTTCGCCAACACAAAATATTGATCCTGTTGTAGAAAAACTCCAGACTGAAAATCACGAACTGCGGCGCTACCTGGAAGCTCAGAAAAAGGTGATCAGTTCCCTGGAACGACGGGCGGGGCGATCGCTGGAGTCCTTGGGCGTACACGTCAAGCAATTGACCACTGGTGCAGCACAGCCCGACTCCTGGCAAACGCATGTCAGTTCAGTGCAGCAGGAAGTGAACGGGCTGCGGGATTTATTGTCCGATGCCATGCTGTTACAAAAACTGGAAGCGGGCAAGGTGGAAGTCCTGTTGGAGTCTTTACCGCTCCATCCCCTGCTTGTCTCCGTCACCCGACATCTCTTGAAAGGCGACGATGCGGCTCGGTTAATTTGCGAGTTTGCGGATCAACTTCCGACAGTGTTGGCTGATCAAGAACTACTGGAAGCCGTCGTCACTGACCTACTGGCGCGGGGCTTGCGGTACTCTGACGGTGATATTCCTGTGATTTTAGGGGCACGGCAAGAAGGCAATGTCGCCCATCTATCCGTCACCGCACAACGATTTGCGCCCATTGGCAACCGGGATTTTGCCACGGAAATTGTATTGTGTTGCCGCCGCATTGAAGTGCAAAACGGGACTGTTACCTGCCAGCAATGTGTCACTGGTTTACAAACTGTCATTCTGACCTTGCCGTTGCCTGCTTAGGTTGCCGCCTGACGTATGCGTCACAGAGACTGGTACCTATGAACTGTAAAGAACGGATGTTCAGTTGGAAGTCTTGGCGCGTCCGTCAGTAATGCGGCAACTCGATTCTCGCTTGCGAGAATCGCATCTTCAGCGGTTCACTCAAGCGGATGTAAAGATTTTGCACCCGCCATCGCAGCTGCTCATTAAATGTCCGTCTTCCCCGTGGGATGGCTGTTTGTCTGTCTAGTTCAGACTCCATCCCACAGGTTGGGTGACGTTGTTGGTTAGCGGCTCCACCAGGATTGGCTGGCGACACCCAGCAACTGTTGGGTCTTAGTTTTCATTTGGGTATGGCGATCGCTACTCCCCAAACTCACTAAAGTCCCCTGAGTATAGCCGGCGGATTCCAATAACTTAGTCGCGGTGGTGTTGGCCTGGTTCACCATTTGCGAGGTGTAGTTGGGTCGCAGGAGGCTATTCGTCAGATTCCCCATGAGCCCAGAGACTAACGTTCCCGTGGGACTGTTGTTAAATTCTCGCACCCGTGGGTTGACTAAGCCGCCGATCGCTGGGAGTAATCGGGTGAGCGTTCCCGTGAGGTTGGTGCGACGGGCGATTTGGTCAGGATGGGAGAGGATCGAGTGTCCCATTTGTCGTGCGATCAAGGTTGCCAGTTCCGCCTCAGAGTTAGTGTTGGCAATGGAACCCGCACTGACAAAGATTTTGCCATCGGGGAGGGCGATCGCTCCAGAGTCGCGATCGCGCACCACATAGAACTCAAAGTTACTCCGGCCGCTGGTCTGAGCTAATTTGCGGCCAATCTCGTTGATGTAGTTGGCAACTTCCGCATCGTTCAGCAGTTGCACCCGACTCAAAAAGGCTTGCGTCATTTGGTCATTGGTGGTCACAGGATTGCTCGTGATGCCTGACCAACTAGGGGTGGAACTGGTAATGGGCGAGGTGATGCGGCCCGTGAGGAAGTAGCCTAAACCCGCCGTGAGTAATCCTCCCAGCAAGCTATTGCGAGCGGGACGAATGGTGCTGGGGTTGCGGGACTGCGCCAGTTGGCGACTTTCATCAGCCAGTTTGGTGAACTCACTCACAAAGGAACTGTTGGGATTACGAATGGCAAACTGCCGCGCCGCCATCGCCGCTTCGTTCCAGCGGTTGGCGTTGCCCAGGGCAATGATCAGCGATCGCGCCAGTTCGGGCTGGTTGGGGTAAAGCGTTGTGCCCCGTTCCAAAATTGCCACCGCTTCTTGGGTCTGGTTGCTGTTGATGAATGCCTGCGCTAATTGGATATAGGCCGGGGTGAAATTGGGATAAT
>JAIXVO010000027.1 GCA_027482985.1 Cyanobacteriota bacterium | reverse complement strand
CTGGCGGTGCGATGCCGATCAAGTTGGGCTAACACCGGCACCGCATCTGCGGACGTTTGACAAACCGCGAACCGCCGATGATTAAAACTTTTGCGCCCCACTTGGAGCGTATAAGCCACATCTGCGATCGCGGTGGTTGACGATGGCATGGAGGTCTGGAGATGCTGTTGCAAATTGAGCGTCGCCTGATCGAGCGCAGTTGCCGTTTTTGCCGATAACAACAACAGTTGCCACGGGCGAGCCGCAGTGGTCGCGATCGGTGGCGGCGCTTCTTCCAGAATGACATGGGCATTGGTGCCACCCACCCCAAAAGAACTAACTCCAGCTCGCCGGGGGGTCGTCCCGGTGCGCCACTCTGTCAACTGGGCATTGACATAAAAGGGACTATTGGCAAAATCAATTTCGGGATTGGGGGACTGAAAATTCAAACTGGCAGGAATTTGTTGGTGGTACAGTGCCAGAGCCGTTTTGATCAGTCCCGCTGCCCCCGCTGCCGCCACCAGATGCCCAACATTGCTTTTAATGGAACCGATCGCACAAAATTGGGTGGCGGCGGTCTGCGCTCGAAACGCCTGAGTCAATGCTTCGACTTCGATCGGGTCGCCCAATGGGGTAGCGGTACCATGGGTTTCAATATAGGTAATGGTTTCCGGGTGCACGCCAGCACTGGCTTGTGCCGTCCGAATGGCAGTAGCTTGACCCTGCACACTGGGCGCAGTGAAACTGACTTTATCGGCTCCATCATTGTTCATGCCGACACCTTTGATCACGGCATAGATGCGATCGCCATCCTGAATCGCATCTTCCAGGCGCTTTAGCACCACGATCGCGGCACCATTATTGAACATCGTGCCTTGAGCCTGGGCATCAAAGGGGCGGCAACGCCCATCGGGAGACAGCATCGCCCCTTCCTGGTACAGATAGCCCGTGTTTTGGGGAGTCTGAATCGAAATGCCACCTGCCAGAGCCAGATCGCACTGACCACGGGTTAAGCCCTCAACGGCTTGAATTACGGCCACCAACGAGGTCGAACAGGCGGTATTGATACTGAGGCTGGGACCTGTCAGGTTGAGTTTGTAGGACGTGCGGGTGGTGACAAAATCCTTTTCGTTCGCCAGCATGGTTTGGAAGGCACCGAGGCGATCGATGATCGGCGATCGCCCACAGAGATGGCGTTCAAAATAGGTATTCTGCCCAGAACCCGCATATAAGCCGATGTGTCCAGTAAAGAATTCCGGGGTATAACCCGCTGTTTCTAGGGCTGTATGTGCTAGTTCCAGAAACACTCGCGCTTGCGGATCCATCACCTCGGCTTCGCCTGGGCTGATACCAAAAAAGGCCGCATCAAAGGTTTCGGCTCCGGCAACGATACCTTTGGCGGGCACGTAATGGGGATCCGATCGCAGTTCCAGCGGCACGCTAGCATCCAGTTCTGCATCCGTGAAGAAGGTCGTTGATTCCCTCCCAGCACACAAATTTTGCCACAATTCCTCCACACTGTTGGCTCCCGGAAACCGTCCCGCCATCCCAATGATGGCGATCCCTGTAGGGGCGACGGGCGATCGCTCGGCGGCAAGCATTGACTTTACCCCCGGCTCAGGTTTTGCCTGCAAATACTGAGCCAATCGGCGGATGGTGGGATATTGGTACAGGATGACCGCGCGCAACTGAGCATCGTACTGCTGCTGAATTCGGGCAATCAATCGCATCCCCAGCAGCGATGTGCCCCCTAAATCAAAGAAGTTATCCTCAACCCCAACGCGATCGCAGCCCAAGACATTGGCCCAAAGTGCTGCCAGTTCCGTTTCCAGCCCTGACCTCGGAGCCACATACTGCGCCAGTCGGGGTGGCGGTGGCACAGGTAAAGCTTGGCGATCGACTTTGCCATTGGGAGTCAGGGGAATCTTATCTAGCACCACGATTGCACTCGGCACCATATAAGCGGGTAACCGCTCCTGTAAGCCTTGTTGCAGTTGGCTAACACTCAGGGTTTGAGCCAATGACGGGGTCACATAAGCAACCAGTTGCGGCTGACCGAGTCGATCTTCGCGCCTGATCACAATGACATCCCGGACCCCCGCTTGCTGACCCAGGACGGTTTCAATTTCGCCCAATTCCACCCGGTAGCCCCGAATCTTGACCTGTTTATCTTTGCGGCCGATGAATTCGATCGTGCCATCGGGCCGGAAGCGCGCTAAATCTCCGGTTTTATACAGTCGGGCAGCGGGAGCGGGGCTGAAAGGATGGGCAATAAACCGTTCTTGAGTCAAATCCGGACGGTTGAGATATTCTCTCGCTAACCCTGCCCCACCAATGTGTAATTCACCCATTACCCCGACGGGAACGGGTTGCAGCGTGTCATCCAGAATATAGACTTCTGTATTAGCGATCGGGCGGCCCAGCGGAATACTGGTCAGGTGCTCTGGCAGCGGCCGCGGAATGCGATAACAACAGGTAAAGGTCGTGTTTTCGGTGGGGCCGTAGCCGTTGATCAGTTGCGTCTCTGGCAACCGCGCTTGCGCCCGGCGAATGTGTGGCATCGACAGCGCCTCGCCGCCCGTCAGCAGTTCTTTAATGCCTTGCAACGCCTCCGGTGCTTCTGTGATCAGGCTATTAAACAAGGCAGCGGTTAACCACAGACTGGTCACCCCATGCTGGCGAATGATGGTCTGCAACAGGTGGGGATCGGGAATACCTAGACCTGGGTAAAGCACACAACAGCCACCCTGCAACAGTGCCCCCCAAATTTCCAGGGTGGCGGCATCAAAGGAGATCGGAGCCAGTTGGAGAAACGTTTGGTGGCGATCGAGGGGTGTAAACTCGGTGCCGCACACCAATCGCACTACGCCACGATGGGGAATGGCCACTCCTTTGGGGGTGCCGGTTGACCCAGAAGTGTAGTTCACGTACGCCAAATCGTCGCTTGTCAGTTGACATTTCTGAGGCCGCACAGTCGCAACCTGCTCGCCCCAATTGGCATCTAGACAAATCACCTGAGCGGCGTGGGGGGGCAAGTCATGAATCCGATCAGATTGGGTCAAAATGACGGGTGCCTGGGTATCCTGTAGCATCCAAGCCAGGCGATCGCGGGGGTAACTCAGGTCGAGTGGCACATATACCCCTCCCGCTTTGAGAATGCCGACGATCGCCACGATCATTTCGGGTGTCCGCTCCATCCCGATCGCCACTAAGGTGCCACGTTGCACACCGCCTTGTTGTAACTCTACTGCCAGTGCATTGGCTCGATCATTCAGTTGTTGATAGGTCAATTGCCGAACGGTGCCCGACGGTGTGGCTGGCAGCACGACGGCGATCGCCGTCGGGGTCTGCTGCACTTGGCGTTCAAATAATTGATGAATAGTTTGATCGTCAGGATAAGGCGTTTGGGTCTGATTCCACTCCACCAAAATCTGCTGTCTTTCCGGCGGCGTAAGCCAGGGGAGATCTCGCAGCGTTTGCTGCGGTTGGGTCACCATCCCTGCCAGCAAGGTGTAGAGATGCCCAGCCAAACGCGCGATCGTATCGGCGTTGAAATGATTGCGATCGTAGCGAATTGTCAAAGTAAAGGGCTCCACCTGGTGCGCTAGCAACACCAGTGGCAACTGATCGGTACCCGTGGGCACGGTGACCTCGGCGGCTGGGCTGGGAATGCGATCGGAGACCACTACCACACTCTCAAATAACTGGCTTGTGGTTGGCACGCCACACCATTCTTGCAATTGCGCCAGGTTAATTTGCCCATGCTTCTGGAGTTGCTCATACTGCGCTTGGACTCCCTGTAACCAAGCCAACACTGAACTATCAGGTATGACGGCAAGGCACATGGGCAAGGGCATCGCATCGACCGTCTGAACGACAACTCCAGCTGCTTCTTGCTGCACCTGTACACCAAAAACAATCGTAGTTTCACGACTGTAGCGGTGCAGTAGAATCGCCCACAGACTGACCCATAAACTGACCTGATCTAAACGGTATCGATTTAAGAGAGCAATCGATTCAGCGCTCAGAGATTCAGGGCATTGAATAAGGTGATATCCATAATCTGGTAAGCTCAATTGATCACCTTTTGCATCGGAATGAGCAACCCCAGAAGAGCCAGTCACAAAATTCTGTAACTGCTGTTGCCAAAATGATTGCGCTGCTGCAAAAAACTGATCCAATTGAGGTTGTCCAGATTGCTGAATAACAAATTTATTCTGAACCCCTATCAAGTAAAAATCAACCTTACTCCAGCAAGTACATACAATCAATAAAATTAAGAAGAGTACGTTCAATGCCTCGTTTGGGTGATGCGCAGCCAATAGCAACAAGCATTCTTGGACTGATTAGACTTGCCCGGAAATAAGCTAGTCGAAGAAGCAGGACAGAGCACACTCGGAGCAGCAGCAGATGCTGGACTATGCGAAAGTTCAAGGCAAGCCCGATATGCTCCAAAGCCTGACTGGACGGAAGCCCCAAGAGTTTGAGCAATTGCTGGTAAGCTTCGATGCCGCGTGGCAAGCGTACATTGAGCAAGAACATATCCAAAAACCGCGAGCGCGTCGGTATGGCGGTGGTCACCATTCAGTTTCGTAACCATGCCGCTCATTTTGTCGATGACGTGATGGAAACAGCTTGTGGGCTGCACAACTTTCAGCTCACTCATCGTCAACTCCAAGCAGCTTAAACTTGAAATTGCTAGAAGTGCTGGGCTGTAAAGCTTTCCAGTGCCTTGCTATTCCGGCAATGTCTATTGCCCTTATCAGCCACCACCGCCCACACCTCATCCATTTGCACATTGAAGCGTTGTGGCGCTTTGGGCGTGCCTGCAACCTGTTGGGGCACCGCCGTATCAGCCGCATTGACATACTGTTGCAACCACGCTTCCGAGACTTGCAGGGCCGGCGCAATCCCAGCTAGGGGGATCTTTTCCACCACCAACCGATCAATGATTGCTTTCGTGTCAGAAAACTGGGGTTGCCATCGCGGGTTTTGCCCAAACTGCCGACCGCAATCGCGACATCGATGAGGCTGTTTACCCCGTCGGGTCGTACCGTTTTTCTTGATATCGGTTGACCCGCAAGTGGGACACAGCAACTCCGGTTTCATGCCTAGCTCACCAACTTACACCCACTCTCATCATGATTTTTCCCTGCATTTACATCAATGCACTGCTGCTTTGCTGTGCTCAAAAGCTGCTGAATTGAGGAAGGCTAATCCTTTGGCGGTAATGAGGGTTGGGTTTGAGCCTGAACCACTGACGCATTCGCAGTGGGAACGAACGACGCGCCCCTCGCAGTATCTGCCAAGCAGCACGCGCCAGAACCAAGCAGAGCCAGAGCCAAACCAACCGATTTCAGACGAGGGGGCATCTATCAAATCCTCCACAGGCAAAGAATGCTTTCACAGATATATCACTCTCCTGCCTGGGAAGATATGCATGGCGATCGCTGAACCTTGAAACGACTGTCATCCTCGCCTGGCTGAGTTGGTATAGTAAGCGTAGATGCCTGGAGGTAAGCGCGATGTCTGTTGCAGCCAAACCGATGACCCTTGAGGAATACCTGAATTATGACGATGGCACCGATACCCGTTACGAACTCGTCAATGGGGAATTGATTGCGATGCCTCCAGAAAGTCGGCTGAACATCCAAATTGCAGTCTTTCTACTCACCCAATTGAGTAACTTAGGAATTCCTGACAACCAGCTAGCAATCAAGACCCAAATTGCAGTCAGCGGGGCAACAGTGACCGTCCGGGAGCCTGATTTAATCGTGCTGTCAGAAGAGGCTGCGATCGCTCTGGAAGGAGCCAAGCAATCCCTGATCACTCACGATATGCCCCCACCATTAGTTGTCGTGGAGGTCGTGAGTCCGCAGCAGGAGGACAGAGACTATCGCTACAAACGGACTGAGTACGCTGGCAGGCGAATTCCGGAGTACTGGATTGTAGACCCGATCGCCCAGAAGGTGACTGTTTTGGAATGGGTCAACGGCTTGTATGAGGAACAGGTTTATCAGGGTGACCAACAGGTGCGATCGCCCCAATTGCCGACTCTCAATTTGACAGCAGCAACCATGCTCAATGCAGGATAATGAGGCAGATTGCCAGTGCCAGGAAATTGCCCTGACATATTTTTTGACTGTCAAATATTGAAGCGCTATCCCACTTCCTGGTAACAAGCCACTAAAATGAAAAAACTGCTCTGGATGATCACCCCATGAACCAGATTACTGATGAGCGAGTTCGCTGGACAACTTCCGATCTGGAACTGTTGCCCGAAAGCAGCAACCGCTACGAGATTATTGATGGAGAACTGTTTGTGACCAGAGCACCACATTGGAAACATCAAAAAACGTCAAGCCGTGTTAGTAATGCTCTCGATACCTGGTCACTGTCCACGGGTTTAGGTGAGGCCGTTCAAGCACCGGGAGTGATCTTTAGCGATGCCGATAATGTGATTCCAGATGTCGTGTGGATTAGCAACGAGCGATTGGCGAATGGGTTGGATGAAGCTGGACACTTGACCTTGGCTCCAGAACTGATCGTGGAGGTGCTGTCTGCGGGGACACAGAACGAACGACGAGATCGGGAAGCCAAACTCAAACTTTATGCAGAACGGGGCGTTCAGGAATATTGGATCTTAGATTGGCGATCGCCCCAAGTGGAAGTGTACCGTCGCCAGCAAGCCTTACTGAAACTGGTCTGTACCCTATTCCCCAACGATACTCTCACCTCTCCGCTGTTGCCTGAGTTTAGCTGTGCTGTCGAGCGACTATTTCTCTAAACTGTTTGTCGTTCCACCAGTTGTTGAAATAACCCGGGTTGAGCCGCTAATTCGTCAAAGTTGCCCTGTTGCAAGAGGCGACCATTTTGTAAGACATAAATGCGATCTGCAGGACGAATTGTTTGGGTTAGCAAGTGGTCGGTGTTAAGGAGTACGAGGCACCCCGAAATTCGTCCCTAATCAGGACAACTGCTAATCATTCGTCGCTTCTGGAAGGTATGCAATTTAGGCTGAAAAAATGGAATACTCTGAGATACTGCAACTACCGCAGTGATTTCCAAGTCGCCCGTTTGCGACAAGAGTGCACCTGTAAAGAGGCTAAGGACACTGCGATCGCGAATTTTAGTCGTGGCGTTAAAAGCCATGCGGATTGCAGCAAAACTTTTCTGCCGTGAATGCGTAAAGACGGCTTTTGTTATTTCTGGGTTGGCGATCGCACCTGGAGCCAAAGATTTCAGTTCAAAAATGATGCCATGGACATCAGCTAACTGCGTAAAAAATTGTTCATGACACTGCTCAACGACTTAATCAGACTTCTATTTTAACTGCAAAATAATGACACATATGACTAATAACTGATTGCCCGAAGCAACAAATTCCATACAAATTCTGCCTTGCTCCCACCCATTTTTCCAGGGTGCAAACTACCAGTTTTGCCGATGTTAATTTGCTCACACAACTTGCATCCTGGAAGACATCGGAGCACAGTTCCGATCGCAGTTTGAATCACAGTACCGTTGCGAACGAGGATGCCATGACCACAGCAGTTAGTCCCTTGGGGGAATTTTCTCAACAGTTAGCCGATTTGGTGGCGCGCTCGCAAGCCGCGATCGTGGCCCTCAATGGGCATCGTCGCCGTTCTGCCAGTGGGATTCACTGGCGATCGAGCATCCTGGTCACCACTGACCACACCCTGCATCGAGAAGACGAAATTACCATCACTTTGCCCGATGAACAGACCGTCACGGCCACCCTGATCGGTCGCGATCCGGGCACCGACATCGCCGTTTTGCAAGTGCCTGACTTGTCCCTGCCCACGGTCACTCTTGCCACTGAGCCAACCGCGCAGGTGGGGCATTGTGTCCTGGCGATCGCCCGCACCCGCGAGCATGGGGTGAGTGCCAGCATGGGGGTGATCAGTACAATGGGCGCGAGTTGGCGCAGTTGGCAAGGCGGCAGCATTGATCAACTGATTCGTCCGGCGTTGCTGCTTTATCCCGGCTTTTCGGGAAGTGCGTTAGTGGATATGGCGGGGCAGGCGATCGGCATGAATACGGCGGGACCTCGCCAGATGGCGATGACCATTCCCGCCGCGACGATTAACCGCGTGGTGGATTATTTCCTGAGTGGGGGGCGGGCTGTGCGGGGGTATTTAGGCGTGGGGATGCAGGCGATTCAATTACCGGAACGCCTCCAGACGACGCTCGCTCTCACCCAGTCAACGGGCGTGATGGTCGTGAGTGTGGAACCGCAAGCACCCGCTGACCAGGCTGGGATTTTGCTGGGAGATATTTTGATTAGTCTGGGGTCAACGCCGCTGCGGGATGTCAGTGATGTGCTAGCGCTGCTGGATCCCGATCGCATTGGTCAACCCCTGACGGCGCGGCTGATTCGAGGGGGCATGTTCACGGAAATCACCATCATTGTTGGGGAACGCCCCACGCAGGAGGACTAAGATGACGAGTCAAAGTACCTTACCCCCGCAAATAGCGGCAGACTTAGCCGCGATCGCCAGTGCCGCCCAACCATTTACAGTCCGAATTACGGGACGCAGAGGAGAAGCCGGAGCGGGCATGATCTGGCAAGCGAACGGGCTAATTTTGACCAATGCCCATGTCATTCAAAGTCCTTCGTTGCAAGTGCAATTAGCGGATGGGCGGCAATTCCCGGCCACGGTGCGCCAGCGAGACAGTCACCGGGATCTTGCCGTCTTGCAAATTCCCGCCACGAATTTACCGACGCTCACCTGGGGCGATTCGGATCAAGTGCGAGTGGGAGAAGTGGTGGTCGCGGTTGGTCACCCCTATGGGCAACCGGGCGCGGTTACAACGGGGATTATTCATGCCACCGGAACACCCTCCAGCCCGACGCGCCATTGGCTGCACGCCGACATCGCCCTGGCTCCAGGGAATTCGGGTGGTCCTTTGCTGAATGCCCGCTGTGAAGTGATTGGCATGAATACGATGATTGTGCAGGGACGGGGCGTGGCGATCGCCAGTACCGCAATCGCGCAGTGGTTAGAGCGGGGGCAAGCAACGGCCTATCTGGGAGTCACGGTGCAACCTGTACAGTTAGGTGTGGCTCGACGCGCCAGTTACGGCTGGTTGATGACGGCGATCGAGGCCGAGAGTCCCGCTGCCGCTGCCCAATTGCAGGTGGGGGATGTCATTGTGGGAGTACGGGGGCAACCCTTTCGCCGGGTGCCGGAATTGCCGCAAATTCTGGCGCAGTCGCAACCAGGTGATGGGTTGCCGCTAACCATTCGTCGGAACCAACAGGACATGCACGTGAATGTGATTTTATGCAGCAAGAACTCGATCTCGACGGCAGCGTAATTCAAGTGCTGGTGGTCGCCAGTTCGATTGTGCTGCAAGCTGGGTTAGCGGCGTTACTGAGCCTTGAGCCGGGGCTGGAAGTGGTGGGCCAGGTGGCGGATTTAGCGGCGCTGGATGACTGGCAACCGGAATTACCGGATGTGATCGTGCTGCACTGGCCGTTGCTGCATAGCGATCGCTTGCCCCGGTTGGATCTGCAATGGGGTCAACCGTTGCTGGCTCCCAATCCGGCAGTAGTGCTGTGGGTGGATGATTGGCAGGTGGAGGCGGTGCCGCTGGTGTTGCAGACGGGGGTGCGGGGGGTGTTGGCGGCGGCGGCGACGGCGGCGGAACTGGTGGCAGCGATCGCGGCGGTGCAGCAGGGACTCATGGTGCTTCATCCGGATCTGAGTGAAGCACTGCTAGCGGGGGTGCCGCAGCCGTTACCCGCCATCACGCCCCAAGCGGCATTGACGGCACGAGAGGTGGAGGTGCTGACGATGTTGGCGGAAGGGTTGGGCAATAAGGCGATCGCGCGGCGGTTGGCGATTTCGGAACATACGGTGAAGTTCCATATTGGGTCGATTTTCAGTAAGCTGCACGCCTCTAGCCGGACGGAAGCGGTGATTTTGGGCGCTCGGCAGGGATTGATTCTGCTGTAAATTGGCATACTGGAAAGTGGCACAGATTAGCAGGGCGACGGATGGGAGAAGCGGCGATTGTAGTGGGGCTAATGGGGGCAATGATTGCCGTGATTTGGTTGCGTCCGGTGGTGCGGCAGTGGCAGCGATCGCGGTGGCAACAAAGACCTTTTCCGCCGCTCTGGGAGGCTGTTGTCAGTGACACTTTCCCTGCCTACGATCGCCTGTCCCCCAGTCAACGGCGCCGGTTGCAGGGGCAGATTCAGGTGTTTTTAGCGGAAAAGCAGTTTATTGGCTGTGGCGGGTTGCAAGTCACGGTCGAAATGCAAGTAACGATCGCGGCGATCGCCTGTGTGCTGCTGTTGGCGGAGCCGGGACGGGAGTTTACCAACTTGCGATCGATTTTGCTGTATCCCACGGCTTATCGGGTTAAAGCTACCACTGCGATTGACCGCTTTGTGGTGACGGAACAGCAGGAAACGCGCCTGGGGGAATCCTGGACAGCGGATCAGGTGGTGCTAGCGTGGGATGCGATCGCCTGGGATCGGCAGCATTGGCAGGATGGACATAATCTGGTGTTGCATGAGTTCGCCCACCAATTGGATCAGGCGGATGGGCGAGCAGATGGGGTGCCGATTTTACGGCGGCGGACAGATTATGACACCTGGGCAACCGTGATGACACCCGTCTATCAGCAACTCTGTGCAGCGGTACAACAGGGGCGCAAACCAGTGCTCAATCCCTATGGAGCCACCAATCCCGCTGAGTTTTTTGCCGTTGCCACAGAAACTTTTTTTGAACAACCGCGATCGCTCCAACGCCATCACCCCACCCTGTATGACCAATTACGGCAGTATTACCAACTCGATCCCCTGACTTGGCTGCAAGAGGAGCACGAAGACAACTAGATGGATTGCTCAGATCACAGGAAAGCGCGATCGCGAGGTTGGGGGCAAGGCAACTGCCAGTTGTGCCTACGTCAATGCGTGATCCTGGAAGATGTTGATTTTTCAGATCTCAATTGAAGCGATGCAAACGTTCACTCCACTGAACCTCTATCGGAAGATAGATGTAATTTATGATTGACTTCTAATCGTTCGAGAATGTATTTTCTCACTGACTCGCGATCGTGACCCTGTGATGGGTCTAGTGCGAGTCATTGCCGCATTTTACTCAGCAAATTATGAGAATCATTGTGATCATCAGCCAAAGTAAGTGAAAATACAGCAGGGAAAGTTCTCAAGGTAGTCAGGTGAGATCTGCCAGTGAGACCAATGAAGCGAGTCAACTATGACCTCTGAATCAACATTTTCAACATCTGGGTCAACCGTGCGATCGCCCCAGAATGGGTCGACCTCAGATGAGCGATCGGCGGCGTTCTATAAACGCCAGCTGGAAGTCATTTGCCAGAATGCGACACTGGCTTTGTTCATCATGAACGAGCAGCAGCAGTGCGTTTATATGAATCCCGCCGCCGAAGTGCTAACGGGCTACACACTGGCGGAAACTCAGGGTCG
>JAIXVO010000348.1 GCA_027482985.1 Cyanobacteriota bacterium | reverse complement strand
GCATCACGGGCATTTCTTGCAACACCCGCCGCAATCGTTCTTCACTTTGGCGAAGTTGGGTTTCCGCTTGTTTACGGATGGCAATATCTTCAGAAAAAATAATAATCCCACCAATGGCTTGAGTTGCGGTATACCAGGGGCGCACTTCCCAGCAAAACCATTGCTCCACCCCATTCGCATTGATAAAAGAGTCTTCTTCGCGACGTTCGACCGCACCTGCCAAACAACGCTGATGCACCCGTTTCCAGTCATCTGGCAAGGTCGGAAAGACCTCGTAATGGGATCGCCCCAGCACTGCCGGAATGGACTCCAGATGATACTGTTGCACCGCTTGTTGGGTGAGCAACAAGTGGTGCATCGCCTGATCGCACATGATGATGTTAACGGGCGCAAATTGAATCAGTAAATCCAGGAGGTTCTCCCGTTCCTGGAGCTTGAATTCGGCAGCTTTGCGATCGCTGATGTCGGTAATCGTGCCCACATAACCCGTGAGTTGCTCCATTTCATCGCGTTCTGCCACCGACTGCCCATAGACCCAGTGAATGGTGCCATCCACCGCTTGAAAGCGATACTCCAGTTGAAACGGACGATTTTCTTGGACGGCAGCATTCCACTCGGTGGCAATCCGCTCGCGATCGTCTGGATGTAATGCCTGCCGCCACCCCTCGCCTCGCGCCTGGCTCAACCCCAGACCGCTAATGCGACTCCAGCCTTCGCTCACATACACACACTGCCCTAACACATTGGTGCGAAAAATCCCCACGGGTGCCGCTGCCACGAGCGATTGATATTGTTGTTGGCTCTCCCGTAACTGCGTTTCAATCTGCCGCCGCTGGTGCTCATTGCGGTGATACAACGCCGCCAAGCTGCTAATCACCACAAAACTGGCTCCGATGACTAAATTCAAGGTCAACAACGCCTGGTTAAAGGTGCGGTCGGTATTTTGTTGAGTTTGTTGTAACTGTTGGCTTTCCTGTGCCTGGATGGTCGCAATCTGTTGCCGAATTTGATCCATCAACCGTTTGCCGCGATCGCTCTCCACGACTCGCAAGGCTGCGGCCAACCCCTGGGTGCGCCGTAATGCGATCGTTTCCGCCAATTCCGCTTGTTTTGCCGCGATCGCCGCAGTCAGGGTTGGCAATGGGCGGGGGGCGGCAAAATTGACCTGGCTCACTTGCTGCAATCGCTGGCGTAACTGATTCAGTTCCGCGATCGCGGAGTAGTAAGGCTCCAGATAGTCCTCATTCCCCGTCAGTAAATATCCCCGTTGTCCCGTTTCCGCATCCTTCAGCGTTGACAGCGTTTGCTCTAAAGTCAGCAACGTTTGATAACTCTGAGTGACCTCCCGCTCCGCCGCCGCATACCCCAAAACATCTCGATAAGACGCGATCGCATTCACCACCAGCAGCAAAAACACGGCTCCAAAACCAACATTCATTTGCCAGAGTTGCCAGCGTTTCATAGGGGAGGGAGGGGGCGGAATGGAAGGGCGGAAGAAGTCAGGAGTCAGGAGTCAGGAGGGATAGGAATCGGCGGGAGGGCGATCGTAGAGACGTGCCGCTGGCACGTCTCTGTAGGGAATCGGGGGAGATTAGGGAATCGGGGGTAATTAGGGAATTGAGGGAGGGAACAAAAGGGTGATCGCAGAAAAGCCAGAGGGCAGAAGGAAACCGCCTTTTCATAATAAAGGAGTCTATTTTTCCAAGCAGTTTACCTTCTAACTCCTGACTTCTGACTCCTAACTTCTCCCCTCATAACAAAAATTCCTCGATCGCCGCCGCCACCCCATCCTGCTCCACATCCGGCGCAACCCAGTTAGCCACGGCTTTGACCCCATCGGGAGCATTGCCCATCGCCACCCCAATGCCAGCATATTGAATCATTTCCAGGTCGTTGAAGTTGTCTCCAATTACCATGACATTTTCGGCTTGCAGATTCAAATGCGTTTCGGCAATATATTGGACGGCAGTGCCCTTATTTACCAAAGGATTGGTCGCCTCGAAAAAAGTGGCGACGGATTTGGTCAAATATAGGTCGGTAGGCGCATACCGCTGCCGCAGGTTGATCAGCAAGGTGTCGATCAGTTCGGTGTCTTCGGTCAACGCCAGAATTTTGGTGGGTTCTTGATGTAAGGTCGATCGCAAATCGCCCACCGCGATCGCTTTAATCGTCGATCGGCTCAGGTAACCTTCAGTATCGGGGGTCATTTCCCGCACATAGAGCTGATCATCAATGTAAAAGTGCACCGAGAGGCGCGATTTCAACTCCGGTTGTTCCAAATAATCCAGCAGTTCAGCAGCGAGCGCCTGAGGTACTGTCCAGTGTCGATGCACTGTGTCCGTGTGAGGACATTTGATTAACGCGCCCTGATACACCATTAACGGCAGGGTTGCCCCCAAATCTCGGTAAAACCGCAGCGCCGATTGATACATCCGCCCCGTCGCGATCGCCACCTGAATGCCTTTCGCCTGGGCCGCTTGGACGGCTTGTTTCACGGGTTCCCGAATCGCGTTAGAATGTCCCGCGATCGTGCCATCAATATCCAAAACGAGCAGTTGAATGTTATTCCCGGCAGGCAATGCCGAGTCGCGAGATTGACGACTGATCACAGGTTGTTGCATGGTAAGAGGAGAAATGAAGGCTTCCGAGAACTACTTTACTATTGAAGGGAGGGGAGGGAGGGGGAGGAATGGGAGGGAGGGAGAGAGAAGATAAGAGTCAGGAGTCAGGAGGGGACAATGGGGCAAAGGTGAGGCTTTGGGCGATCGCGGGTTAAGGATATTTTTCAAAAACCATTAGCCTCGCCCATTGTCGGGTTTCGCCGTCTTTTTATCCCTCTCCCAGAATTCCCCTATAGAGCCGTGCCAGCGGCATGTCTCTACCCTCTCCCTCGTTCCTATTCTTCGCCCTCTTTTCTCTCCCTCCTGGCTTCTGACTCCTGACTCCTGTCTTCTCTCTCCCTCCCTTCCCATTCCTCTCTCTCCCTTTCCCCATGACCCAATCCATTCCCCCAATTCTGTCTCGATCGATCGCCTGGAAAGGTGCGATCGCGGATGTTCTGTTGATTGCACTATTGAGTGGGCCAGTGGCGGCTCCATTTTTGACGGCGATGGGAGTATTTCCGTTGCCGTTGATTGCCAGCATTATTTATTTCATGGGGGATCATGTGTGTCCTCAACCGGAGATGAGTTTGATGCTGCACCCCCCCCATCTCATGGCGGTGTGTATGCGGTGTTATGGGGTGTTGTTGGCGTTATTGAGTTGTCGCCTGTTGGTGTGGCGCGATCGCGGGACGGGCTTTTACTGGCTACATCAATATCGCTTTACCGGAGCGGCGATCGCCACTCTCCTCACTGCTGGCTATTTGTTCGAAATGTTGGCAGAACAGTGGGGTTGGTGGGACTACCATAATCTCATCGTGACATTCTTTGGTGCCCTCACCGGCTGGGGTATTGGTCTCTTCATTGCCCCGCTCTTGTATCAACAAAAGCCTCAATTATTTGACTGATTCATCCCTTAAATACACCCAGACAGATCAAAATCTAGATCGACGGACAATTTTTGGAGGTTGGGTTGAACCCTGTGAAACCCAACATAGGAATGGGTGTGTTGGGTTACGCTATTGCTAACCCAACCTACTACAGTGACCTTGATTAAATAAAAACTATGTCAACGTTTGGAATTTTAGTAGAGAACGCTACATCAGAAATAATGTTTACAGGGTTTTCAACGGGTTCATATCGGAGCTGTCAGTATCAGTACGGCTTGTTTACTTTTGAAGGTGTTCAAACCTTTCTAACAGAAATTGGTGCTCACTATGGGGGGCCTTTTGGGGCAGATATTCAAGCTATAGTCACCGCTTTTTTTTCAAAAGAAGTAGCCTGGACTGCTTATTACTTTAAAGAAGTAGAACCACCCATTGGAGGCGTTATTGTTTGTGGATTTGGAACCTCCAGATTTGAAGACTATGAAGAAAGTTTAGGCCGTTATCGTAACCTCGAAGTGGTTGAGAAAATTAAGCAAGGGTTTGATTCTATTAAGGGCACCTCGAAAAATTCAAAAAAGTTGTCTTACCGTG
>JAIXVO010000389.1 GCA_027482985.1 Cyanobacteriota bacterium | reverse complement strand
AGTGAACTCACTGCGGCTTTCCTGTGTTCGCAACTGGAGCAAGGCGAAGCCATCACGGAGCAGCGCTTGAAGTTCTGGCATCGCTATCACTGGGCGTTTGCCAAATTGGCTGGAGACGGGATTGTGAGCCGTCCCCAAATTCCGATGGAGTGCGAACACAATGCCCACATTTACTATTTGCTGTTGCCAACTTTGGCACAGCGGACTCAGGTGTTGGCGCATTTGAAAGCCAACGGGGTGCAAGCCACCTTCCACTACGTCCCGTTACATAGCTCTCCGGCCGGCCAAAAGTTTGGGCGGACGGTTGGGGCGATGACGGTGACCAATGACTTGAGCGATCGCCTGTTGCGGCTGCCCATGTCGGCCAACATGACCGTCGAAGAAATTGATCGGATTATTGGGCTGGTATATGAAGCGCTAGGGTCACAGTGGAATGTGCGCTCAATGCTCTACCCGTCCTATCAGCAACAGAAGGCCATCCAGCCTGATCGTTCTGCGGCTGCGGTTTAACGCGGTCGGGGCTCCACTGGTGCTGGTCGGCAGAGCCAATCCATTGGGTTCCTGATCCCAGCATGATTTGAATATGAGGTGAGAGTAGTGGAGGCAGATGCATTTCTGCTCTCCACTTTTTTTATGGAGAGGGTTGTCAAGGTGACCGCTTCAACGTTCAATGGCAGCTAGACCGTTTCTTCACCCAGGGCCTTGTTCATGGTTTGTCAAGTTTCGCCCGCGCAATTAATTCCGCTGTTGAACGCAGTGCCGCTATATTTTCCGGCAGTACCACAACCGCCCCTTGCTCGCATCACAACAGATACGCGCACCTTACAAGCAGGAGATGTGTTCTTGGCTCTACGCGGCGACACCTTTGATGGACATCAATTTTTGGATGTAGCGCGAACCCGAGGCGCGATCGCGGCGATTGTCGATCGCCAATTTAATCCGCCTGCCTGGATTGCCGAGCAAGCTTTTCCCTTGTTGCAAGTGGCGGATACGTTGCAGGCGTATCAGGCGATCGCCCAGTGGTGGCGGACGCAGTTTGCGATCCCAGTAATTGCCGTGACGGGATCGGTGGGCAAAACAACGACGAAGGAATTGATTGCTGCTGTGCTGGAGCGGGTGATGGCACCAGCGGGGGCGACACCAGCTATTCTCAAAAGTCAGGCCAACTACAACAATGAGGTGGGGGTGCCGAAAACGCTGCTGGAATTGGGTGCGGAGCATCAGGTGGCGATCGTGGAGATGGGCATGCGGGGCTTGGGGGAGATTGCCCTTCTGAGTCAGATGGCCCAGCCGGATATCGCCGTCATTACGAATGTGGGAACAGCTCACATCGGTCGTTTGGGATCAGAGCAGGCGATCGCCCAGGCAAAATGTGAATTGCTGGCCGAAATGCCGTCGGACGGGATTGCCATTCTCAATTACGACAACCCACTGTTAAGAGCAATGGCGGCAACGGTGTGGTCAGGAAAAACGCTCACCTTTGGCCTCACGGGAGGCGATGTTCAGGCTCAACTGAGTTCCACCGATACCTTACACGTTGCCGGATGCGAGTTACCCTTACCGCTACCCGGTCGCCACAATGCCCTCAATTATCTTGCCGCTCTCACGGTTGCCAAAACGCTGGGACTAAGTTGGACACCGCTCACTTCCGGCTTCACCCTGCAATTGCCTGGAGGCCGCGCCCAGCGTCGCGATTTGCCCAATGATGTGGTGATTTTGGATGAAACCTACAACGCCGGATTAGAGTCGATGCTGGCCTCCTTACAATTGCTGGCCCAAACCCCCGGTCAACGGCATATTGCTATTCTGGGCACGATGAAAGAATTAGGGGCGCGATCGCTGGAATTTCATCAACAAGTTGGGCACGCTGTCCACCAACTCCAGTTAGACCACCTGCTCATCCTCGCCGATCCCGCCGAAGCCGCCGCCCTGCACCAAGGCGCAGCCACCGTGCCCACCCAATGCTTCACGCAACCCGATGCCATCGTGCAATGGTTAAAATCCGCTGTGCAACCGGGCGATCGCCTCTTATTCAAAGCCTCCCGTGCTGTTGGTCTCGATCGCGTCGTCGAGCAATTTTGCCAGAATTATGGATAGGAGGGAGGGGGAGGGAGGAGAAGGAAGCCAGGAGCCAGAAGATAGAAGAAGGTCACGGGGAAAAGCCCCCAAATGTTGTGGAGACGCGCCGCTGGTACGGCTCTAATCCCAGCATAGGAACATCAATGGCGGACAAAATTGAGCAGAAATCAGAAATTCGACAAGCGCGATCGCTCCTCAAAGCTAAACAGGCTCCCAGCCCAGGTCAAGCTTCCGCCTGCTGACTCCTGCTTCCTGCCTTCTAACTCCTGCCCCCTATCTCCTGCCCTAATCAAAATAGAACAGCGTCACAATCTTCCGCTGATCCTCCGCATCCTGGCAGGTTTTGAGGAGAGTAGCACTGTCATGGAAGGCAAAGCAAATGAGTTGCTGACAGCGAGAAATGATTTCCTGGTTGCAAATGGCGCTGGCTTCCGCTAACGAGAGATTATCGTTATCCGGATTTTCCACCAGATGCATCACCTGTTCCAGTTGCTCTCGCGATTCGCGCGGCTGGCGGTCTAAGCTCTGCGGCAAAATCACGGTGAGCAGAGACGGATCGGCTCTCATCGCCCCCCGAATGGCTGCGGAATTTGCGCCTGTCGCGCCGGATGTAATCAGTCGATTGCCTTCCAGCACCAGCGCGTAACACATAATCTCAATGAGCTTTTGATGCGTGATTGGCACATGTCGCGACCCCAGCAATGCAATGCGCTTAGAGCCTGTCTGCTGGATAGTTGCCAATTCCTGCAAAAAATCATCGACTTTGGGAATGTTGATGGACTGACTCAACGATGCTTTCCGGCTGCACAACGGAGCTATTGTAACAGAGAGTGCTGGTACCGCTCGCAATTTTATTAGACTTCAGTTAATGCCGCCCTCTAGTCTAAAATAGATGACTGGTCTTGAATAACTGAAGTGACATGGCAGAAACCCTACTTTTCAACGCCCTGCGTGCAGCGATCGACGAAGAAATGGCAAAAGATCCGACCGTCCTGGTCATGGGTGAAGATGTGGGGCACTACGGAGGTTCCTACAAAGTCACCAAGGATCTGTACCAGAAATATGGTGAATTGCGGTTACTGGATACCCCGATCGCCGAGAACAGCTTTACCGGGATGGCAGTAGGGGCAGCCATGACGGGCTTGCGGCCAATCATTGAAGGCATGAACATGGGCTTTCTGTTGCTGGCCTTCAACCAGATTGCCAACAATGCCGGGATGTTGCGGTATACCTCCGGCGGCAACTTCAAAATTCCTGTGGTGATTCGGGGACCTGGTGGGGTCGGTCGCCAACTTGGGGCTGAACACTCGCAACGGCTAGAAGCCTACTTCCAGGCTGTTCCCGGTTTGAAAATTGTCGCCTGCTCCACGCCTTACAACGCCAAGGGCTTACTCAAGTCCGCGATTCGCGATGACAACCCAGTGTTGTTTTTTGAGCATGTGTTGCTCTACAACCTGAAAGAAAATTTGCCAGATGATGAGTATTATCTGCCGCTAGATAAAGCTGAAATTGTCCGGCCTGGCAATGATGTCACGATCCTCACCTACTCCCGGATGCGGCACCATGTGATCCAGGCGGCGAAGACTTTAGAAAAAGAGGGCTACGATCCCGAAGTGATCGATCTGCTGTCGCTGAAGCCATTGGACTTTGACACGATCAGTGCCTCCATTCGCAAAACCCATCGCGTCATTGTGGTGGAAGAATGTATGCGGACAGGCGGGATTGGGGCGGAAATCATTGCGTCCATTAACGATCGCTACTTTGATGAGCTTGATGCACCTGTAATCCGGTTATCTTCTCAAGACATTCCCACCCCTTACAACGGCAACCTGGAAAGCTTAACGATTGTCCAACCGCAACAGATTGTGGAAGCCGTCAAAAAAATGGTGGACGGTCAGCTGTAGCGATCGCCTTAGACCCAATCGCTCTAAACCAGACGAGTGAGCTATCAAAACTCACCTTAACTAGTCACAACTCCCTGCCGTCTAAGGCTGGGAGTTTTTGTGAGGCAGCACAATACGCTTGCGCTTTCGCCAATTAGGATTAAAATCTGGATTCAGGTCTTGAATTGAACCCAGCGACACACCGTTTTATGGCATTTCCGAGATGGGCAGTTTGGCCAGGGGTCGCCAGTGGCGGCTTGTTATTGACCACGCTGTTGTTCACCCAACGAGGCAACCTGACCGCCTCTTCCCAAGTCAATGCAGTGACGTTGGCGGAACCGTCAGCGCAACTGGCGCAGGTGATCCCCAACCCCGCCCGCCCCGCGACTGTGCCTCCGCCAGCAGATCCGAATACAGTGGGGGGCGATCGCTACCAGTTAACCTATGACCAATGGGTGAATTTATTAGCGCGAGAAGCGGCAGTGGTGGCGCAAAAACGTCCCGCTCAACTCTCCATCCTGGCGGGTGATTCCCTCAGCTTATGGTTTCCCTCAGATCTGCTACCGGAGGGGGTAACCTGGCTGAATCAAGGCATTTCTGGGGAAACCTCTTACGGCTTGTTGCGCCGCGTCAAACTGTTTGACCAAACCCAGCCCCAAATTATTTTTGTGATGATTGGGATTAATGATTTGGTGCGGGGCTTGCGCTATGAAACGGTGGCGGCGAATCATCGGGAAATTATGCGCTCTTTGAAAGCTGCCCATCCCCAAGCCAGAATTGTGGTGCAGTCGATTTTGCCCCACGGCGGCGATCGCGTCACCCAACGCTACCTCACCGCGCTCAAAGATGATCCCGCTCAAACGTCGCCACCCCTCTGGGTCAAACGACTACCCGTGATTACGAACCCCTCGATTCAACGTCTGAATCAGCGGCTGGCGCTGATGGCGCAAGAAGAAAAGGTAGACTTTTTGGATTTACACTCACAGTTTGCTGATGCCCAGGGCAATTTGCGCGATGACCTGACAACAGACGGGTTGCATCTGAGTCCGGCCGGGTATGCCCTCTGGCGATCACAACTGCTCCCCTTCCTAACTCCCCTGCTCAGTGAAAAATCAAAAGTCCCTTAACTCGGTTCGCTTGAAGTCACCCTTTTGCCCCCCGAATTCACCTCCAGTCTGCGGTAGGGGCGGGTTCGGCTACAAGCTTTGAGCCGCCAAGTGTCACCCCGATCAAAACCCGCCCTGCCGACAACTGCTGATGACAAACACGATCCTAAGAAGATTGGAAGAAAAGCTCTGGTTATCAATGAAATAGCTAAAATTAATCTTGTACACTGTCCTGCTTAGGGGAAACAACTTATGTCCGATCTCAATCGTGGCATCATGAAGTTCGACGGAGCCGATAGCCCAGCCGCGATCGCCGTCTCGGCAGTAGTGATTTTGGGCAGTATTGGAGCCTTGGTGTTTTGGGCGCTGCGTACAGCGTATGTGCTTGGGTAACGAATTCCAGTCTTGGTCAAGTGACAGGTTTCACTGTTGCCGAACAATTTCTCACACAGGGGTACGACTCGTCGTATCCCTGTTGTTTTATTCCTGTAGCAATTACCAGATGCTGACTCAGTTACGGACTCGTGATCTGTTTAAGGCCAAACTTTCTCGCTATGTGGCCACTTGGGTCTTTGCCAGCATTGTCGTGATTGAAATTGTGATTCTGGTACCGTCCTACTTTCGCCAACAGCAAAAGCTGCTGGACGATGTGGAAGCCGTCTCGCGAGAAGTGCTGGTGCCCCTGTTAACCAACCCCGACTATCAACAGATGTCGCCCGCCGCGATCCTGGAAAAAATGGCCCAACGGCGGCAACCCAACTCCATCATTCTGGGTGGAGCCCTGTATACCCCCACCGGGCAACGCCTGGGCACCTTTGGCGAAGCCCCAACCTTGCAGCCGCCACCGCAGCCGCAGCAGACGATGATGCGGGACTATCAACCAGAGCGCGATCGCTATGATGTCCTGTGGACAGACAGCGCCCTCCAGAGTCCCTATCGCCTGGTGGTGCGGCATAATGTGGCGCACATTCGCACCGAATTGTCTGACTTTATCTGGCGGATTGCCGGACTGGTGCTGCTGATCTCCGTGTTTGTCACCGTGACGACGATGTTGACCTTTGGGCTGCTGGTGATTACGCCGATTTTGCGCCTGCGAGATGACCTGATTGCGGCGGGAGAAGCCCTCAGCACAGATTTACAAGCGCCGCAGTTCCAGTCGGCTCATTACACTCGCCCAGATGAACTGGGTCAGGTCATTACCGCTTTTACGCAGATGTTTCAGCGAGTGCGGCAAGAAATTACGACCCGCCGGGCCACCGAAGCTAAATTATTACTGGAACAGGAAAAATCAGAACGGTTATTGTTGAATGTTTTACCCGCCGCGATCGCGGCTCAGTTGAAACAAGACCTCAGCCCCATCGCCGCCCGCTTTGATGAAGTCACAATCCTCTTTGCCGACATCGTACGGTTTACGGAATTGTCGTCGCGGATTCCGCCAGTAGAGCTGGTCAATCAACTCAATGATATCTTTTCAATTTTTGACCAACTGGCCGAAAAATACGGCTTGGAGAAGATTAAAACGATTGGCGATGCCTACATGGTGGTGGGTGGTCTGCCAACCCCGCGCCCCGACCATGCCAGCGCGATCGCCCACATGGCGCTGGACATGCAAGCCACCATTGCGAAATTTGTGACCGACACCGGCGAAACCTTTCAACTGCGGATTGGGATTAATACGGGCACTGTGGTCGCTGGGGTGATTGGCTTGAAAAAATTTAGTTATGACCTCTGGGGCGATGCTGTCAATTTAGCCAGTCGGATGGAGTCGCATGGGATTCCCGGTCAAATTCAGGTGACGGCCACAACCTATGCCCACTTGCAAGACCAGTTTGCCTTTACCGACCGGGGCGCGATCGCGGTCAAAGGGCGGGGCGAGGTGATGGCTTATCTCCTGGCAGGTCGGCAAGATGCCATTGAGTAGACATTGAGCAATTCTGAACTGACTGCTGTGGCGATGCCGTCTTTGTGCTTCATTACATTGTTTAAACTTTTACAGCCTTTTGCCAAACGTGGCTCAGGGCGTGGGGTAAACTAGCCATGACCAAAGGTTTGATGGCTTTTGCTGTTGAATCGACGGGCTGAAATTATTGCGAAATGTTTAAGCAATCGTTGGAGCCTTTAATAATGTCTCATACCGTCAAAATCTATGACACCTGCATTGGTTGCACCCAATGCGTTCGGGCTTGCCCCACAGACGTTCTGGAAATGGTTCCTTGGGATGGCTGTAAGGCTGGTCAAATTGCTTCTTCCCCCAGAACGGAAGATTGCGTAGGTTGCAAACGTTGCGAAACGGCTTGCCCTACCGACTTCTTAAGCATTCGTGTTTATCTGGGTGCAGAAACAACTCGCAGTATGGGTCTGGCTTACTAAAAAGTGGTTTTTGCGATCGCTTTTTTTACAACCTAGATCAGATACATCTCAAATACATCAAAGAGGAAGCATCTCTGCCTCCTCTTTTTTTGTTGCGTTTGTTGGGTGAGCCTGGAGCAAGGATTCGAACTGAGACGATCGCGCCGATTTATTGAATCGCCTTCATCAAGAACTCAGCCAGTTCAATCAACTGCTTCTTGTTAAACGCATCTAATAAAGCTCTCGCGGCGGCTCGCGGTTCTAGCGGAATCGTGACTTGCGGGACGCGGGTATTGCTAGGAGTCGGTTCTGGCGGAGCGATCGCCGCTTTGGTCGGAATTTGAGGCGCAACGGGCGGAATCATCGGGGCAGGCGGCGGCACCACCACCCCGACTAATTGTTGCAGGGCACGACTGGGCACAATTTCACTCGATCGCCCCACCGACAGCAAATCCCCCGCCTGCTTCAGTTCTTTAATCAGCAACGGCGCGAGAACCTGGAAGGAGTGTTTCGGATTCGCGATCGCTTCTTGAGCCAACCGCAACAAGCCACGCCATTCTGCACTGGTGGTCAGTTGCGCCATTTTGGTACAAAGCTGCACTAACTGCTGCCGACAGGTCGCCGAATCGCCCTGCTTGAACAGTTGCAACATTCGCTTCAAGGCTGCGTTGATCAAGGCGGGAGCGTTGGGTGTGGTCTTCACGGCGGGTTGCGAAACCCCGGCGGCACTGCCTTGCAGCAATTGATTCAGATAGTTTTGCAGTTCTTGAAAAATAGGTTGTGCCGCCTGGACTAACTGCGCTCCTTGCGATTCTTGCAACCCATAGGGCGACTGCAAGGCTTCAATTAACTCCTTCAACACATCAAACCCTTTCAGCAAGAGATCTTCTAGGTGGCGATCGGGCTTGATGGGATTTTCTTTTAAGATCTTAAAGGAATCCTCTAAGTGGTGTCCGACCCGTTGCACACTATCAAATCCCAACATCGCTGCGCCCCCTTTCACCGAGTGCGCCGCCCGAAACAACTCATTCAGTTGCTCCGGATCAGCCAGGGTCGTTTTCAGGTCTAAGATGCTTTGCTCAATCGTATCGAGGTGTTCCTTGGCTTCTTCAATAAAGAAGCCCATAATTTGCTGCTGCTTCGTCGCTTGCACAACCCTATCCCTCTAAGTACGCTACCGTTGCCCGATCGCCAGAGATGTCAGCCTCCGTCGTCTCTATTGCTTAGGATTCCCGCCCCTGGGTCAGATGTATCGCCCCCAACTAAGATTTTGGCGACTTTTGCATCGTCTTTCCGAACATCTGTTCGTACCTCCGTCACGCCCCCAATCCTCTTTGAGACGTGCCCCCGGCATCGTCTCTACCCATTCCCCTGGCTCGACCCCCAATCGCTGCGAGACGTGCCCCCGGCAACGTCTCTACCAATTCCCTGTTCTTCTCCCCCCTCCACTCCCTCCACTCCCTCCTCCTCCCCCCCAATTCCTGATACCATACGGTTCAGTATTACGGGTTGCCGCCATGCCTGATGCCTTCTCTCTACAGGACATTCTGTCTCCTGGCTATGTCGTGAGCTTAATCATTTTCACGGCAACCTATGCGTTGTTTAGCCTGGGGTTGAATTTGCAGTGGGGGTTTACGGGGCTGATTAACTTTGGGCATGTGGCCTTTATGACGGTCGGGGCTTACACGACGGTGTTGCTCAGTTTGCAGGGTGTACCGATTGTGCTGGCGACGTTGGTCGGTGGGGCAATGGCTGCATTACTGGGTTTAATCCTGGGGATCACCACCTTGCGCTTGCGGGAAGATTATCTGTCGATCGTCACCATTGGCGCTTCCGAAGTGATTCGCCTGATTGCGTTGAATGAGGAATGGCTGACGCGAGGTGCGTTAGGCGTGCCGATTGCCGCCCAATATTTGCCCTTGGGATTGCTCACGCGTCCGACCTTACCGACGCGGATTGGCATGGTGATTTGGTGGACGGTGTTGGGGGTGATTGCAGGTCGCCAGTTGTGGCGGTGGGTAAAACCGGGGAGCGATCGCCCGACCAAAGATCCATCCTCGCCATCTGTTGCTAAGCGCAGCAAACTGATGTGGGCGAGCGTGATCGGCATGTTTGGCTTGGTGACTTATTTCATTGGTACGATCGCGATTCTCAATTATGCCCGCTATGGCTATAAAGTCGGTCTAATGT
>JAIXVO010000391.1 GCA_027482985.1 Cyanobacteriota bacterium | reverse complement strand
TTATTCGGTGTAATTCATTGACCTCGATTGGTGCCTTCCTGCTCGATGATGGGTTTAGACGTACCAGCGGCACGTCTCTACGATGGCGATCTGGGTTTAGACGTACCAGCGGTACGTCTCTACGATGGCTACCTGGCTTGGTCAATGGTCTGTCTCTACCGTTAACCGCCGTGCCAGAGCCACTGCTCTGCTCCATTCACTTCTGACTCCTGACTTCTGACTCCTGACTCCTCTTCCCCTATGGACCCCCAACTGCTTCAACTCTTTCTCAACGGCATCGCGGTCGGTAGCATCATCGCCTTAGCTGCTGTCGGCCTCACCCTGACCTACGGCATTTTGCGCCTGTCCAACTTTGCCCACGGCGATTTCATGACCTTGGGTGCTTACCTGACGTTACTCGCCAATACGCTGGGGGTGAACATCTGGTTATCCATGATTTTGGGCGCGATCGCCACGATTGGCGCGTTCTTGCTCAGCGAAAAACTGATTTGGTCACCGATGCGATCGCGGCGCACCAGTCCCACTACGCTGATCATTATCTCGATTGGGTTAGCGCTGTTTCTGCGGAATGGCATCATTTTGGTGTGGGGTGGCAGTAACCAAAGCTATAACCTGCCCGTCGCCGAAGCCCTCCAGTTTGGCGGTCTGCGGATTCCCCAGTATGACCTGATCGTGACGGGACTGGCAGTCGTGGCGATCGCGGCGCTGCACTACCTGCTGCAAAATACCAAAATCGGCAAAGCCATGCGAGCCGTCGCCGATGATTTGGATTTGGCACGAGTGGCGGGGATCAAAGTCGATCGCGTGATTTTCTGGACGTGGATTATTGCGGGAGGACTGACGGCCCTCGGCGGCGGCATGTTGGGCTTGGTGGAAGCGGTCCGTCCCAACATGGGCTGGTTCTTGATTCTGCCCATGTTCGCAGCCGTGATCCTAGGCGGCATCGGTAACCCTTACGGCGCGATCGCGGGTGCCTTTGTGATCGGCATTAGCCAGGAAGTCAGTACCTATTTCTTGCGCACAGAGTACAAACTTGCGGTGGCCTTGGTGATCATGATGCTGGTCTTACTCTTCCGACCCCAAGGCTTATTCCGAGGCACGACTTAGACTCAAAAGATGGCGCTGGTGGGTAATCGCTCAAAGGACAGGATGCCACCCTGACCGATTACCCCGTCATTCCATTTAGATATTCACCAGGTTGGCATAGATCGCAGCCACCAGGATATTGATAGCCAGCAGGAGGATCGCCCAACCCGCGCGGAAAGTGTAGGAAGGCTTCTTCTGAGTTTGAGTTGCCATAGGGTTCGCTCCAAAGGGATAACATTTCCACGAATACCAAAGAACGTACAGTTTTGTGACGTTTTTGGATGAAATTTAATGAAGGGAGGGAGCCAGGAGCCAGGAGATGGGAGATGGGAATCAGGAGATGGGAGACAGGAGGAAAGCGTGCTTAGTAGACTGCGGCGGGATTAGTTCTACCACTTGTCGTGCTGTCTTCTGACCTGGGCGGGCAAGATGCCCACCCCACGGTAGGCAAATTCATGCCTTAGTCCACTAGTGGCCTAAGGCGGGATCAGTTCAACCATTTGTCGTGCGGGTTTTTAGCCTGAGCGGGCAAGATGCCCACCCCAGCGTAGGCAAATTCATGCCGTACTCCATTAGCGGCTACTGTGGAGATTTTTAGCATGACTTGCTGCGGCATCGGTTTCGCTTGCGGCAGCAAATCTCCGCCTCATGACAACCCGACTCTAAGCAACCCCCTCTCTCCTGACTCCTAACTCCCTCTTCCTCCCTCCTCTCCCTCCTCTCATCGGAATTCCCCCTTCCGAGCGGGCGGTTCTCGCTACCGCTAGACTGACGCGATCGCCGCTGAAAATTTCTAGAGTAGAAGTGTCGCAGTGATTAAGAGAGTTGAGCAATGGCACCATCTTCCGAGTCTTTTTTCAATGAGGCGATCGCGGCGGCGATGCGCACCTCGCAGGTTGTGGCTGAGCGGCTGCAAGCGGTAATCAATGAGACGGGCGATCGGGTGGGGCCCATGCTTTACGATGTGGTGGATCGCGGCACGGCGACAGTGGGCCGAGTGGTGACCCCGATCGCCGAGCATCCCTTTGTGCAATTTGCGACCAAGGTACCGGGGATTCGCTGGTTATTTGCGGCTTTGGGGCAGGTGAACCTCGAACGCGTGCAGCAAGATGTGGCGGCCTTACAACGCCAGTACCCGCTGGACAGCACGGAGCAGTTAGCCCAACGGGTGATGGCAGATACAGCCTGGAAAGCCGCGGGCATTGGCTTAGTGACAAATTTCATTCCACCGTTAGCCCTGACTTTGTTTGCGGTGGATCTGGCGGCGGTGTCGGCCTTGCAGGCGGAGATGATTTATCGGATTGCGGTCATTTATGGTTTCTCGCCCAAAGAGCCGAGTCGGCGCGGAGAAGCCTTGACCCTGTGGGCTTTGTTTACGGGCAGTTCGGAAGCCGTCAAAATGGGTTTGGGTTTGATTGAGTTGGTGCCGGGGGTGGGACCAGTCGTGGGTACCACCAGTGATGCGGTGCTGATCTATGGCATGGGACATCTGGCTTGCCTGTTTTATCAAGAGAAACGGCGGTTGAATCAAGCCCAATCCCAAAAATAACGTCACAATAAGGATGGGTCGGCGATCGCTGCCCCATTTTGATCAGAACCCCTTTTTCCCTGTGCAATGGACTGGCAAGAACTCTCTGGTAACTGGGTGCTGATTCCCGATCGCCCCGTTGCTATCATTCATTTTCTGGGTGGCGCGTTTGTGGCCACAGCTCCCCAACTCACCTATCGCCGGATGTTAGAGCGGCTGGCATTGGAAGGTTACGTGATCATTGCGACACCTTTCGTGAATACGTTTGACCATCAGGCGATCGCCCAAACGGTCTACCGTAACTTCAACCGAGCCGTGGCAACG
Organism: Cyanobacteriota bacterium; assembly: GCA_027482985.1. Taxonomy (GTDB): domain Bacteria; phylum Cyanobacteriota; class Cyanobacteriia; order Leptolyngbyales; family Leptolyngbyaceae; genus JSC-12. The sequence goes on along the minus strand of JAIXVO010000391.1, from coordinate 2,991 downwards.
CTGTTGGAGACGACCCTCAAACGGCGATCGTTGCCGATTTATGGGATAGGTCACAGTATGGGCTGCAAACTGCATCTGTTGATTGGCAGTCTCTATCCCGTGGAGCGGGCGGGCAATATTTTGATCTCCTTTAATAACTATGCGGCGCGGGATGCGGTGCCCTTAGTGGAGCAAGTGAGTTCGATCTTTGCTCAGGTTTCGACGTTGTTTTCCAGCACGGTGCCCGCGTTTGACATGGAGTTTACGCCCTCACCGACGCAAACAACTCGCATCATTGCGGATCACTATCAGGTGCCGCGCAATTTGCTGATTCGGTTTCGCGAAGACACGATCGACCAGACGCGGGGCTTAACTGCCGTGCTGGAAGAGCGGTTTCCGCAGATGGTGGTGGCTCGCACGCTCTCTGGCAATCATCTGACACCATTAGGCCCAGATGTGAATTGGCAGGCCGGGGAATCTTTTGCCCCATGGGACGCGATCGCCCAGTGGATGCGGCAGGAGGTGTACCGGGATTTACACCAACTCGAACGCACGCTGATTCAGTGGTTAGATCCCGTTGGTAGCGCCTCTTCATCCTGAGGGTGATTCTGAGCCAGGGAGTGATCAGAGCGGTCTGCGAGCAGGCATCGCCCTGAGCGCCATGGCCTCACCCAGTGGGGGTTGGCGATCGCGGAAAAATGTAACTTATAATACAATTTTGCGGACTGACGATTCTTTGTCTCTGGCGGCATTTGGCATGGCCTATCTCAATATCGCCTTCATGGGCTTTGCGCTCTTCTTCCTGACGGGGGTGCTGTGTTTGCTATGTGGCTTGTTGCTGCAAGTGAGTCCCCTGCTGGCAGTGCTGATGTTGTTTGTGGGCACCTTGGCCGTCGTCTTAACGGTGGATGTGTTGCAAGCTTTTCTTTTCGGGTAATCTTTTGTGGGGCTTGTGTTAGGATTTGCCAGTCCAATTTCGATAACGGATCGCTATGGAGTACGAACTGGGGACGGAGTTGGCTGGGCTGATGGATGTGGAGGCCGTGCAACGGGCGCTGAATCGATCCAGAGCTTCCATCTATCGGTACGCGAATACGAATCCGAATGACCTCAACCCGCCCTACGATGCCAAACGGCTGAATCCGGAATTTCGGACGACGAAGGATGACATTCTGCTGTTTCATCCCAACGAGGTGGCGCGGTTTGCCAAGGACGTGCTGAAAATTAAGCAGGTCACAATCGAGGTGCGAGAAACGCCCAAATCGCAAACTCAGGAAGTCCTGGAAGCGATTTTGCTGGAATTACAAAGTATCCATCAGTTGTTAAAAGAGCGATCGCTTTGAGCCAGCGTGCCATCTTGTAGACTAGAATCCTGCGATCGCCCTTTTACTCCGCCCTGTTGCTATGCTCCGGATTACCGCTCTCCCGCGTTCTGCCCCAGCCCGTCGGCAACGAGTTTCCCCCTGGCTGGTACTACCATTTTTATGTGTGTTACTGCTGGTCGCCTCCCATTCCGTCGCCGCTCAACAAAAGCTATTTCTGGCCTATCCCCCGCTGCAGCACGAAACGACCACCAGCAAAATCTTCTTGATTGGCACAGCTCCACCGGGCGGCACCGTGACCGTCAATGGGCAGGCGATCGCCCGCAACGCGGCGGGTCATTTTGCGCCCAGTGTGCCGCTGCAATTGGGCACGAATCCCTTCAACATCCGCTATGGCAATCAAGAAATTCGGGTGTTAGTCACGCGCCATTCCACTGCCCCTAAACTGCCCACGGATAACGACTTTCTCCCCGGTTCGCTGACACCCGCCACCAATCTGGGCCGCTTGCCCAACGAATGGCTGTGTTTCAGTGCCACCGCTCCCCAAACGGCAACGGTAAATGTCCGCCTGGGCAATAGTCAGACGGTGCCCCTCACGGCCCAACCGCAATTTGTGGAATTACCCCCCAATTCGGCCGTCCTGACGGCACAAAATCAACCCAGTCCGGTTCCGGCTCCCGGCTTTTTCCAGGGTTGTACGCGGACGGTGCTGGTGGGCAACCTGGGACAACCCCTATTTGAGCTGAATCTGGGCGATCAGCGACGACAGCAAGCGGCACCCGGAACTATTCAGATTTTGTCGCCCACCCAGCTCGAACTGGCGGAAGTGACGGCAGACTCCGGTACAGCGCGCACTGGTTCCAGTACCGACTACTCGCGCTTAACCCCATTACCCAAAGGCACCCAGGCCAGCATTACGGGATTTGAGGGCGATTGGGTGCGGTTAGATTACGGTGGCTGGATACGGCGCAGTGAGGTGCAGGTGCGTAAAGCTGCCGTGCCGCCGTCTTCCCTGATTCGCAGTGTGAAATCGCGCAAGGCTGGTGATTGGACGGAAATTATTTTTCCCCTGCAAGTGCCTGTGCCTGTGACCGTACAGCAGGGCGATCGCACCTTTACTCTCACCCTCCACAACACCACGGCTCAAACAGACACCATTCGGCTGGATGATGATCCGCTGATTGCTCGCCTTGATTGGTACCAAACCCAGCCCGGACAGGTGCAGTATGTGTTCAACTTAAAAACTGCCCAGCAATGGGGCTACAAACTGCGGTACGAAGGCACCAGCTTAATTCTCTCGCTACGCCATCCGCCAGCCTTGAAGCCAGTCGGGGCGAATCGGTTGCCTGCGACTCCCCTCACAGGCATCAAAATTGTGCTCGATCCGGGGCATGGGGGGCCGGAAGATTTGGGGGCAAGAGGGCCAACGGGCACCCCCGAAAAAAATGTCGCCCTGACGATTTCTAAACTCGTCCGCCAGGAATTAGTCAAACGTGGAGCCACCGTCGTGCTGACCCGCGACCAGGATGTGGATTTGGAACTGAAGGCACGGATGGACGCGATCGCCCAGTTTCAGCCCCATCTGGCTCTGAGTTTGCACTACAACGCTCTGCCCGATGATGGCGATGCGATCAACACCAAAGGCGTGGGGATGTTTTGGTATCACGCCCAGGCTCACAGTTTGGCGATG
>JAIXVO010000305.1 GCA_027482985.1 Cyanobacteriota bacterium | reverse complement strand
TGATACAACTGTGGAACTGCTTTCAGCGCTGCACTCATGAATAATTCTGCCGATCTCCCGCGAACCCGATCGCACCCTTTAAGTTTCACCACTAAGCTGGCCTATGGCTTGGGCGATTTTGGGCCAGCGCTGACGGCCAACGTCTATGTGTTTTTCCTGATGGTGTTCCTGGTCAGTGTGGCGGGGCTTGATCCCGGACTGGCGGGCAGCATTTTGTTGATTGGCAACCTGTGGGATGCCGTGAATGACCCGATGGTGGGGGTGTTGAGCGATCGCACTCAATCTCGGTGGGGGCGACGACTGCCCTGGATTGTGCTGGGCGCGATTCCGTTTGGGTTCACCTTTTTCTTGCAGTGGATTGTGCCCTCCAGCAATCAAACGGTGTTGTTTGTGTACTACATCCTGATTGCCCTGTTGTCGAACTCGTTTTATACCATCGTCAATTTGCCCTACACGGCGCTGACTGCTGAACTGACGGCTGACTACAACGAACGCACCAGTCTCAACAGTTTTCGGTTTGCGTTCTCCTTGTCGGGCGGGATCGCGGCTCTGGCGCTGGTGTTTACCATCTTTGGGGTGGTGGAGAATTCGGGGCAACAGTATGTCTGGATTGGGGCGATCGGGGGGATCTTGGCGACGATTCCCTTATTCCTTTGTGTGTGGGGCATCCGCAACGTCGCGATGGCGGCGGATCAACAGCGCTTGGCAACGGCGACGGTGGTGAAAATTCCGATTGTGGAGCAAGTCAAAGTTGCCTTCAGTAATCGCCCCTTTCTGTTCGTAATTGGTATTTATCTCTGTGCCTGGTTAGCGTTTCAAAATACGGCAGCAATTTTGCCCTTTTTCGTTGTCAATTACATGAAGCTATCCGGTCAGGTGTCTACGCTATCGGCGATCGCGGTACAGGTGACGGCCTTGATCGCACTCCCCTTCTGGACGTGGGTGAGTCGGAAGGTGGGGAAACAGGCGACCTTCACGATGGGTACGGGAATCTGGCTGTTGGGACAGGTGGGCTTATGGTTCCTGCAACCGGGTAACACGAGCTGGATCTATCCCCTGGCGGTGCTGGTGGGGGCGGGCGTTTCAACGGCTTATCTGATCCCCTGGTCGATGTTGCCGGATGTGGTGGAGTTGGACGATCTCAACACCGGACAGCGGCGGGAAGGGGTGTTTTATGGGTTCATGACACTGGCTCAAAAAGTTTGTCGTGGCGTGGGCCTGTTTTTGATTGGGCTGTCGCTCAAACAGGCGGGATTTCAGGAGTCGGTCGCGGGACAACCCCTGCCCGTCCAACCTCCAGCGGCGTTGGAGGCAATTCATTGGGTGACGGCGATCGTGCCCATCGTGCTGTTGCTGATCAGTCTGGTGTTGGTTTATTTTTATCCCATTAGTCGGGAAGTCTATGCAGAAATTCTGTTGCGGCTGCATGAGCGCAACAAGGAACGCGGTGATCAGGCGGCAGATGCCAACCCGGAGTAGTGGGCATCAGAATGCAGGCGGTTGGCACCAATAAACGTGTAATGGGAGTCTCCTATGCTGGAACAGATTGCAGCGGCTTTCGATCGCCAGGATTATCAAGCGGCGGCTGACCTCCTCCGGGAATGGGTCAAGCAGTCGCCCCATGATCCCTGGGCAAAACTCTACATGGGCCGACTCCAGGAAGTTTCTGGCAAACCCAAAGCCGCCGAAGAGATTTATCGGCAGCTTTTACGGAGTAGCGCCAATGCGAAGTTGATGGCGCAGGCGCGGCAGGGGTTGCAACGGTTAGAACAGGCGACCAAAGCCCAACGGCAAGCAGCGATCGCCCAGGCTACGGCAAACCCGGCGGATCAAGAACTGGGCTTTTTGATTTTGGATGCCATTCCCAATGACCAGCGGCAGGAGTTAGGCAACCGCTTTGCCAGTCTGATTCACACCGATCCCTACACCGCCCGCGGTCAGTTACCCAGTCGCGGCTGGCGGTTGTATCGCACGGGGGCGATCGGGGAACTGACGTTGTTTGGCACCGAACTGCGGCAGGCGGGTATTCCGGCATTCTGGCTATCGCTCTCCCAAATCCAGCGAGTAGAAGTATTCCAGATCAAATATTTTCAAGCCCTACAGCCCAAAGCGGTGGCAGTTTGCCAGAATGCCGCCCAGCAGATTGGCACTCTCACGTTTGAGTGGGCGGAGGTACAACAACGGGTGGAAGGACTGTTGCCGTTATTTTCACAAGTGGTGGATGTGGGCTATCGCGATCGCCTGGAATGGAAAGAACACATCGAAGATTACGCCAATCTCTGCGACTTACATCTGCCCCAACGACATTGCATTTTACGGCTGCATGACGATCGCTACGATTTTCAGCGGGGCATTACCGCCAATCGCGCCTATGACACGTTGCGCCAGAGCTGGAATGAACTGACTCAAGCGATCGCCCAACCGCTCAGCGATCGTCCCCTCTGCTCAGACTTCACCCAATTTGCGGAAACCGTTGATGACTTCACTGACGACATCGAGCGGCTGGAATCCCATATTTACTTACCGCGATCGAGTGATTGTTACTTAGATCCCACCTTTCATCTCTACAGTTGCCTGGTTTTCCACCAGTCCAGCCAATGATCGATTGCCGCAATTTGTAGGAGCGAATGGCATTCATTCGTTTCAATTGAAGCTGATTGATAGAGGATCGCCCAACAACGTCACGACTAGGGATTGAATGCGAAGTCCCAGCGTTGCCCTTTGGAGGGGGTT